>NZ_ATUL01000027.1:0-40899 GCF_000420185.1 Thioalkalivibrio sp. ALR17-21
ATACTGGTACGCATCGTGGAACACCACGAAGGCCTCGCCGCGCACCGGTTCCAGGCGCTCTTTCAGTTCGGCATCGAACTCGTCGATGCGTTCCAGCATGCGGTCACGGTTGTCTTCCAGGGCGCCGGCCTTGTCGGGGAAATTCTCCCCGAGTCGGTCCGCAAGCTGCGTCACGATCGCCCGGGCGTTGTCGGGCGACAGCCAGATGTGGGCGTCCTGGTGGCCATGTGCGTGCTCCTGGTCATGTCCGTGGTCGTGGTCATGTCCGTGGTCGTGGTCATGTCCGTGGTCGTGGTCATGTCCGTGGTCGTGGTCATGTCCGCGGTCGTGGTCATGCCCGTGGTCGTGGTCATGCCCGTGGTCGTGATCATGGCCGTGCTCATGGTCATGGCCGTGGTCATGCTCTCCGCCATGTCCTTCTTCGCGGGCCTCTTCATGCGCCGCATCATGATCGTGACCGTGGTCGTGCGGTTCCCAGACCCCGCCCGAGCGCGTGGGCAGCAGATCGAGGTCCATGTCCTCCATCAGGGTCACGACCGTGGTACCTTCTCCCCGATTGCGCAGGGGTGATTCGAGGAAGGTCTCCAGGTCGGGCCCGACCCAGACCACCACGTCGGCGTTCTGCAAACGCCGGGCTTCGGACGGGCGCATGGAGTAGCCGTGCGGTGAGGCATCCGGCGGCAGCAGGACATCGGCCTCCATGACGTCATCCACCAGGCCCGCGACCAGGCCGTGGATCGGGAGGATGCTGGAGACCACCCGCGGGTCGTCCGCCTGTGCGGGTATGGCCAGCGTGGCGCTGGCGACCAGGGTGCCGGTGAGCAGGGGGAAACGTTTGCGCATCATGACCGGGGCTCCGTCTGGGATCTGGATGTTATACAATACCATCATGTTCGCGAGCGTCCACAACTGGTTACGCGGTCACCGTGCGGGCCGCCATCCGCGGCCGCGCCCGGAGCGGGGTTCCGGGCCGCTGGTGGCGGCCCGCGAGGTGACGGTGGAGCGGGGCGGACGGACGATCCTCGACCGGGTGTCGATGGCGGTGCACGCGGGCGAGGCGGCGATGATCATCGGCCCCAACGGCGCGGGCAAGACCAGCCTGCTGCGTGTGCTGATGGGACTGTGGCAGCCGGACGGCGGCCACGTGGAACGCGCCCCGGATCTGCGGGTCGGTTACATGCCTCAGCGGCTGCAGATCGAACCGGTGCTGCCGCTGTCGGTATATCGTTTTCTGCGCATGCGCCAGCGGCTGCCGCGGCGTGAACTGCTGGCCAAGCTGGAGCGGGTGGGGGTCGGCCACCTCATCGATTCGCCGATCCAGTCGCTGTCCGGCGGCGAGACCCAGCGGGTGCTGCTGGCGCGGGCATTGCTGGGCGAGCCCGATCTGCTGGTGCTGGACGAACCGGCCCAGGGGGTCGACGTGGTGGGGCAGGGCGATGTGTTCGCGATGCTGGACGACATCCGCCGCGAGTCCGGCTGCGGGGTGCTGATCGTCTCGCACGACCTGCATTTCGTGATGGCCGGTGCCGAGACGGTGATCTGCCTGAACCAGCATGTCTGCTGCACCGGAAACCCCGAAGAAGTCTCGCGCCATCCGGAATACCGGCGCCTGTTCCCCAGCGTGGATCTGCGGGGTCTGGCGGTCTACACCCACGATCACAATCACGTGCACGGCCTGCACGGCGAGGTGCGCCCGCTGGATGGAGAGGGCACGGACACCTCCTGCAACGATCCGCAACACGGTCCGGGGTGCCGTCACTGATGGACATCGCCGGCTGGCTGGACGACTTCCTGGTGCGCGCCGTGCTGGCGGGCCTGATGGTGGCGGTGGTCGCGGGGCCGCTGGGCGCCTTCGTGGTGTGGCGGCGCATGGCCTATTTCGGCGACACGGTGTCGCATTCGGCGCTGCTGGGGGTGGCCCTGGGCTTTCTGCTGGGGCTCAACCTCAACCTGATGGTGACGCTGGTCTGCATCGCCATCGCGGTGCTCCTGGTGATCCTGCAGCGCTATCAGGAGCTGGGATCGGACACCCTTCTGGGGATCCTCGCACACAGCGCGCTGTCGCTGGGGATCGTGGCCGTAGCCTTCGTCGAGGGGCTGCGGGTGGACCTGATGGCCTATCTGTTCGGCGACATCCTCGCGGTGGGGCGTGAAGACCTGCTGGCGATCGCCATCGGCGGGCTGATCGCGCTGGTGCTGCTGATCGCGCTGTGGCGGCCTCTGCTGGCGCTGACCGTGCACGAGGAACTGGCGCGGGTGGAGGGCGTGCGGGCCCTGCCGGTGCGCCTGGGCATGATGCTGCTGATCGCGCTGGTGATCGCCGCTGCGATGCAGGTGGTCGGGGTGCTGCTGATCACGGCGCTGATGATCATCCCGGCGGCCACTTCACGACGTTTCGCCCGCACCCCGGAGCAGATGGCGATCCTCGCCGGGGTGCTGGGCATGCTCGCGGTGGGCGCGGGGATCGCGGGCTCGTTCCAGTGGGATACCCCCACCGGGCCGAGCATCGTGGTCGCGGCCCTGCTGGGGTTCATCCTGGTGCAGCTGCTGCCCGCGCGGCTGCTGCCGCGCTTCGGCACGCGCTGATCCGGCTCAGCGCCGTTCCAGACGCTCGAAGGTGAACGCGCAGGCGTGGTGCTCGTCGGCCGGGTGGTATTCCGACTCGGTCAGCGTCCATTCCGCGGGATCGATGGCGGGGAAATACGTATCGCCGGGATGGCGTTCGTGCACCCGGGTCAGGTGCAGGACCCGGGTGCGCGGCAGGGCCTCGGCGAACAGCCCGGCACCGCCGATCACGAATGCCGGACCCGAATCGATATTCGCCAGCGCTGTGTCCAGATCGGGAAAGACCTCGACGCCCTCGGGTTGCTGCCAGTCGGTCTGCCGGGTCAGCACGAGGTTGCGGCGCTTCGGCAGCGCCCGGCCGATGGATTCGAACGTGCGCCGGCCCATGATCACCGGATGGCCGGCGGTCACCCGCTTGAAATGCCGCAGGTCGTCCGGCAGCCGCCACGGCAGGTCGTTGTCGCGCCCGATCACGTGTTCCGGGTCCAGCGCCACGACGATGCGAATCTCCGGGGTAGTCATGGCTCAGATGGCGATGGGGGCGCGGATGGCGGGGTGGGACTGGTAGTCGCGGACCTCGATGTCGTCGAAGCGGAACGCGAACAGGTCGCGCACCTCCGGGTTGAGGTGCAGGGTCGGCAGCGGCAGCGGTTCGCGCTCCAGCAGGGTGTCGACCTGCTCGGCGTGGTTGGCGTAGAGGTGCGCATCGCCCAGGGTATGGACGAATTCGCCGGGCTCCAGGTCGACCACCTGCGCGATCATGTGGGTCAGCAGGGCATAGCTGGCGATGTTGAAGGGCACGCCCAGGAACACGTCGGCGCTGCGCTGGTAGAGCTGGCAGGACAGCCGGCCGTCGGCCACGTAGAACTGGAACAGGGCATGGCAGGGGGCGAGGGCCATAAGGCCGTCGGCCGCGTTCTCCTGCGGGGCGCGGGTCTCGTCCGGCAGGTCGGCGACGTTCCACGCGGAGATCACGTGGCGGCGCGAGTGCGGGCGGATGCGGAGGTTGTCCAGCAGTTCCGTCAGCTGATCGTGGGTGCCTCCGTCGGGCAGTGGCCAGGAACGCCACTGGGCGCCGTAGATCGGGCCCAGTTCACCGCTCTCGGTGGCCCATTCATCCCAGATGGTCACCTTGTTGTTGCGCAGATAGTCGACGTTGGTGTCCCCCGCGAGGAACCACAGCAGCTCGTGGATGACCGAGCGCAGATGGGTCTTCTTGGTGGTGACCAGGGGGAAACCCTGGGCCAGATCGAAGCGCATCTGGTAGCCGAACACCGAGCGCGTGCCGGTGCCGGTGCGGTCCGGGCGGTCGCTGCCGTGGTCGCGGATGTGGCGGACGAGGTCCAGATATTGCCGCATGGTGCGTCCTCAGGGCTTCCCGGAGGTGTCCGGGCGGGGTTCGGGCAGGGGGTTGCGGCGCGACCAGACGATCAGGCCGAGGCCGAACAGGATCACCGGCAGCGACAGGACCTGGCCCATGGTCACCCAGCCGAAGGCGAGATAGCCGATGTGCGCATCCGGTTCGCGCACGAATTCCACCATGAAGCGGAACGCCCCGTACAGCGTCAGGAACAGGCCCGAGACCAGGCCGGTGCGCCGCGGCTGGCGCGACACCAGCCACAGCACTACGAACAGCACCACGCCTTCGAGAAAGGCCTGGTAGAGCTGCGAGGGATGCCGGGGCACGTAGTCGGCCGCCGGGAAGACCATTGCCCACGGCAGGTCGGTGGGCTTGCCCCACAGCTCGCCGTTGATCCAGTTGCCCGCACGCCCGGCGCCCAGCCCGATCGGGATCAGGGGGGCGACGAAGTCGGTCAGGCGGAAGAACGGAACCTGGAGCCGGCGGCTGTACAGCCACGCGGCCGCCAGGACGCCGATCAGACCACCGTGGAAGGACATGCCGCCCTCCCACAGGCGGATCAGGCTTAGCGGGTCCGCCAGCACGCCATCGAAATTGTAGAACAGGGCGTAGCCCAGGCGGCCGCCGATGATCACGCCGATCGCGCCCCAGAACAGCAGGTCGCCGACCTGTTGCGGCGACAGCGGGTCCCAGTCGCGCGAACGCGCCCGCCAGACGCCCAGCCCCCAGAAGGACAGGAAGCCGACGACGTACATCAGCCCGTACCAGTGGATGCTGACCGGGCCGAGGGAGAAGGCGACCGGATCGATAAACGGGTGAGTGGGCATGGGCGCTTGCGATGGCCGGAACGGCCGCACATCCTACCGGTCCTGCAAGTCATTCGCACCCATCGGGACCGTCTTCGTCCCGGCTTTCGCCACCCACGTTTCCAGGGAGGTCGCCATGAACCGTCTCGCCGGCGCCAGCAGCCCGTATCTGCAACAGCACGCGGACAATCCCGTGGACTGGTACCCGTGGGGCGAGGAGGCCCTGGAGCGGGCGCGGGCCGAGGGCCGGCCGATCCTGCTTTCGATCGGGTACTCCGCCTGCCACTGGTGTCACGTGATGGCGCATGAATCCTTCGAGGATCCGGCGACCGCGGAGGTGATGAACCGGCGCTATGTGAACATCAAGGTGGACCGCGAAGAGCGGCCCGATCTGGACCGCATCTACCAGAACGCGCACATGCTGCTGGCGCAGCGCCCGGGCGGCTGGCCGCTGACCGTGTTCCTGACGCCGGATCAGGTGCCGTTCTTCGCCGGGACCTACTTCCCGAACACCCCGCGGCACGGCCTGCCGTCGTTCGTCGATCTGCTCAACCGTGTGGCCGATTTCCTCGCCGAACATCCGGAGGAGATCCGGCGCCAGAACGATTCGCTGCAGCAGGCGCTCACGCGGATCTACAACCCGGAGGGCGGCAGCATCCCGGCGCTGAGCGTAGTGGACAAGGCCCGCGCGGAACTGGCGCAGAGCTTCGATGCGGAGCATGGCGGTTTCGGCGATGCGCCCAAGTTCCCCCATCCGGCCTCGCTCGACTGGCTGGCCTGGCATGCGGCCCGCCATGGCGACGGCGAGTCCCGCCGCATGCTGGACGCCACCCTGGACGCGATGGCCGCCGGCGGGCTGTTCGATCAGGTCGGCGGCGGGTTCTGTCGCTACTCGGTGGACACCCGCTGGATGATCCCGCATTTCGAGAAGATGCTGTACGACAACGGGCCGCTGCTGGGTCTGTACGCCGAGCGCGGCGCGCGTGGCGATGCCCGCTCGCGGCGGGTCGCGGAGCAGACGGTGGCCTGGCTCGAGCGCGAGATGCGGGATGCCAGCGGGGCGTTCTGTTCCAGCCTGGACGCCGATTCCGAAGGCGAGGAAGGGCGCTTCTACGTCTGGGATCCGGAGACCGTGGAGTCGCTGCTGACGGCCGAAGAATGGGCGGTCGCGGCGCGCGTGTGGGGCCTGCAGGGGCCGCCCAACTTCGAGGGCCGCTGGCACCTGCACGAAGTGGTGCCGCCGGACATCGTCGCGGATGCCCTGGAGATCGCCCCGGAGGAAGCGGCGGCCCGTCTGGACCGGGCGCGCGAGCGGCTGCTGGAGGCGCGCGAACAGCGCGTGCGCCCGCATCGCGACGACAAGCTGCTGGCGGGCTGGAACGCGCTGATGATTACCGGCCTGGCGCGCGCGGCCCGCGCGCTGGATCGTCCCGACTGGCTGGTGCTGGCACAGGACGCAATGGCGGCGGTGCGGCGCCTGCACTGGCACGACGGGCGCCTGTACGCCAGCTATCGCGAGGGGGCGAGTTCGGCCATGCCGCGCGCCTGCCTCGACGACTATGCCGCGCTGCTGGAGGCCACCCTTGCGCTGCTGGAGACCGAGTGGGACAGCGAGCTTCTGGACTGGGCCGTGACCCTGGCCGGGGCCCTGATGGAGGACTTCCACGATGACGCCGGCGGCGGCTTCTTCTACACCGCGCGCGATCACGAGACGCTGATCCAGCGGCCCAAGGTGTATTCCGACGATGCCATGGCCGCCGGCAACGGGATCGCCGCGCAGTGCCTGATCCGGCTGGGGCACCTGCTGGCCGAACCGCGCTATCTGGAGGCGGCCGAGGGTACGCTGGCCAACGCCGGGCCGATGATCGAGCAGGCGCCGATGGGCCACATGAGCCTGCTGGTGGCGCTCGACATGCATTATCACGCCCCGCCGCTGGTGGTCCTGCGCGGGCAGGGCGAGGTGCTGGCCGATGCGCGCCGGACGATCGCTGCCGCCGATGGCGCGGCGCGGGTCTTCCCCGTGCCCGACGATGCCCGCGATCTGCCCGACGCCCTGGCCGGCAAGGCGCCGCGCGAGGGCGGACCGCGCGCCTGGCTGTGCCGCGGGCTGCACTGCGAACCGCCGGTGGACGACCCCGCGACGCTGGCCGCACGGCTGGCGGCGGGCGAATGACGCCCCCCGGGCAATCTGTATCCCCAGGCTTGAAATCGGCGGCGAAGCCCTCAGACTGCAAGGGTTATCCGTTCAACCATCGAAACTTCACCGAACGAAAGGAATGCCCCATGAGCGAAAAGCTGATGAAGGACTTCGTCGCCGCGGCGCGCGAAAACATCCGCGAGATCTCCCCGGAAGAGCTGCACGCGGCGATCCAGAAGGGCGAGGACTGGACCCTGGTCGACGTGCGCGAACCCTATGAGTACGAACGCGCCCACGTGCCGGATTCGCTGCTGATCCCGCGCGGCCTGCTGGAAGGCGCGGCCGACCCCAATACCCCGCATCGTATCGAGGCGCTGTACTCCGCGCGCGAGAAGCCCGTGGCCATTATCTGCGCCACCGGTGGTCGCGCCGCCCTGTCGGTCCTGCGCCTGCAGGAGATGGGCTTCACCAACGTGGTCAACGTCGCCGGCGGGATGAAATCCTGGGAAGGCGAGGACCTGCCGGTCGAATCCGGCGCCTACACCGGTCAGCTGCCGTAGGCCGACCGAACTCCCCGCATTTTCGCGCGACCGGGCCCCGGTGGTATTCCACGGGGCCGGTCCGCCGGCCTGCGCGCGTTTTCCGGCCACAGGCGGAAGCGGGTCTCGTTTACCATGGGCGGCGCGATCGGGGCACGCGCAATCCCGCGGTGGTCCCGCAACACAAGGGACGGGCATGACAGGTACGGCAAGAGGGGTGTTCCGGCTGATCCGGATTCTGGGCCATCTGCTGGTCGGGGTCTGGGTTACCTGGCGACTCCAGCGACAGCGCGCCGGACCCGAGGCGCATTCGCAGGTGCGGCGCGCCTGGTACCGCAGGGCGCTGGAGCTGGCCGGCGTGTACTGCGAGGTCGCGGGAGAAGCGCCCCGCGAGGCGTCGCTGGTGGTCGCCAATCACGTGTCCTGGCTGGATATCCCGTTGGTGGGCGCGGCGGTGGACCCCTGTTTCCTGTCCAAGGCCGAGATCGCCCGCTGGCCGATCATTGGCTGGCTGGCGCGACGCCACGGTACGCGCTTCATCCGTCGCGGCGGCCACGAGGCATCGGCGCACGTGGAGGCGATGCGCGAGGGGCTGGACGCGGGGCGGCATTTCGTGGTGTTTCCGGAAGGTACCACGACCTTCGGAAACGGCCTGCGGCGTTTCCATCCGCGGCTGTTCGCGGCGGTAACCGGCACCGTGCATCCGGTTCAGCCGGTGGCTCTGGACTACGAGACCGGCAGCGACGGTACCGTTCCGGTCGCCTATGCTGGAGAAGAGCGGCTGGTATCCAACGTTTGGCGGCTGTTGTGCCGTCCGCGCACGCGGGTGAGCGTGCATGTGCTGGAGCCGCTGGAGGGGCGCGAACGCCCGCGCCGCGAGCTCGCCGAGGCGGCGCGTTTGCAGATCGTCGAGGTGCTGGGCGTGCCCGCCGAGCCGATCGACGGTTCCCGCCCCGGGCGGGGCTGACGAGGCCCGTCCGGGTGCTTCTCAGGCCCCCGGGCAGGGGGTGTGTTCCACCGCAGCGGTCTGCGGCGTGGCACCGTCCAGGCGTGCCAGGCTCATCGCGTTCCCCCATACGCAGCCGCTGTCCAGCGCCAGCCAGTCGGGGCCGCGGCGGTGACCCAGCGCGGCCCAGTGGCCGAACACCACGGGCTGCCCGCGGGTGCGGCGCCCGGGGTGGTCGAACCAGGGCACCAGGTTTGCCGGTGCCTCCTCGGGCGGGCCGTTGCTGGCGAATTCCAGGCCGGCCCGGGAGTCGGCCTCCACCATGCGCATGCGGGTGAAGCCGTTGATCGCGAAGCGCAGGCGCTCGTAGCCCTGAAGGGCCGGATCCCACAGCGCCGGCGTGTCGCCGTACATCACCTCCAGCAGGGCACGACGCCGGCGCGGTTCGCGCAGTTCGGCCTCTACTTGCCGCGCCTCGGCGGCGGCGGTGTCGGTGTCCCATACCGGCGGGATGCCGGCGTGCACCAGCGTCCAGTCGCTTTCCGGGTCGACATGCAGCAGCGGCTGGCTGGCCACCCATTCCAGCAGCTCCGCGGCATCCGGGGCGTTCAGCACCTCCTGCAGGGTGTCGCGCCGGCCGGGTTCGCGCAGGCCCTCGCTGGCGGCCAGCAGATGCAGGTCGTGGTTGCCGAGCACGGTCGTCGCGGCCGCGCCCAGCGAGCGGACCCGCCGCAGGCAGCCGGCCGAGTCCGGCCCGCGGTTGACCAGGTCCCCGACCAGCCACAGGTGATCGCGGGCCGGGTCGAAGCGTACGCGTTCCAGCAGGCGCTCCAGCGGATCCAGGCAGCCCTGCAGGTCGCCGACGGCGTACAGTGCCACGCCGGCCTCAGTGCAGCGTGCGGGGGACGGACAGGGTGAACGGCGGGATGGTGGCCTCGAAGGTGTGGCCCTGCTCGTCGCGCATCTCGTAGCTGCCTTCCATCATGCCCACCGGGGTTTCGATCACCGTGCCGCTGGTGTATTCGAAGGAGTCGCCCGGGGCGATGTGGGGCTGTTCGCCGACCACGCCCTCGCCGCGGACCTCCTGGGTCTGGTCGCGTCCGTCGCGGATGATCCAGTGGCGATTGAGCAGCTGCACGCTGCGCTCGCCGGCGTTGTGGATCACCACGTGGTAGGCGAAGACATAGCGGTCTTCTTCGGGCTCGGACTGGTCTTCGACATAGGCACTGGAGACTTCGATCTCGACGGGATTTTCCTGCTGCATGGTCATGGGGCGGATGCTCCGTGGGGACGGGCGCGGGAAGCGGCGACCGCGGCTCCCAGCAGGCCCGGTTCGGGATGAATGATCAGTTCCACCGGCAGGCGCTCCAGCAGGTCTTCCATCGGCGGGCGTGCACGGAAGGCCTCGCGGAAGGCCGGGGCGAGAAAATGGTCGGCCCAGCGCGGGGCGATGCCGCCGCCGATGAAGACGCCACCGCGCGGCAGCACGGTCAGCGCCATGTCGGCCAGCTGCCCGGCGTACAGGGTCACGAAGCGGCGCACTACCCGCAGTGCGGCCGGGTTACCGGTGTCCGCCAGCGCGCTGATGGCGGCGGCGGGCTCCGCCGCGGCCAGCGCGCGCCCCAGTTCGGGGTCGTCGCGGCGCTGCAGCTCGAAGCGGCCGATGCGCGCGATGCCGCGGCCGCTGAGCAGGTGTTCGCGAGTGCACAGGCCGGCCTCGGCGGTGACGAAAGCGGCCAGTTCGGTCTCCTCGGCGTCGGTCGGGGAAAAACGCGCGTGGCCCCCTTCGCCGGGATGGATCGCCGGCGGGGTATCTGCGCCCGCGGGCGGCGTGACCAGGCAGGTGCCCAGCCCGGTGCCGGCCCCGGTGACCAGCCGCGGTCCCGCGGGGTCGGCTTCGCCGTTCTGCAGGATCAGGCGGTCTTCCGGGGTCAGGGCCTCGAGACAGGCGCCCACCGCGGCGAAATCGTTGAGCAGGGCCACGGGCACGCCGGCCACCGCGGCCAGGTCGGCGGTCGCGAGTTCGGGCCAGCGCAGGTTGGTGACCCGGGCGCGCCCGGCGTGCACCGGCCCGGCGACGGCCATGCCCGCGCCGCTGAACTTCATCCCGGACTGTTCCGGGCGCGCCAGCCAGTCCTCGAGGATTGCACCCAGGCCGGCGTACTCGCGGCTCGCATAGCGGGTGGTCGCGTGCAGTTGCCACGTACCCCGGGCGTATTCGGCCTGCGCCAGGCGGGTGTGGGTCCCGCCGACATCGGCGACGATCAGTTGCATGCGGTCCCTGCCAGTCATGCTCCCATGGTAACGCGAGCGGGGCGTGGAGGGAGAAAGACGGACCCGGCGCGGGGCCGTGCCCCTGCCCGGGTCACTCCGCCCCGGCGGATTCGGGGATCCGGCGGGCGAGGGCGTCGAAACCGGCGACGTCGACGGTCTCCGGACGCTGGCCCGGGTCCAGGCCGGCGGCCTCGATATCGGCCGCCTCCAGCAGACCGGCAAGCCCGCGCCGCAGGGTCTTGCGCCGACTGGAGAACGCGCGGTTGACCAGCGCGGCGAAGGCGGGCAGCCGCGCAGCGGGCACCCGCGGCTCGGCATCCGGGACGATGCGCACCACGGCCGAATGCACCTTCGGCGGCGGGTGAAATGCCCCCGGCGGGACCCCCAGCAGTTCGGTGGCGCGGGCGCGCGCGGCGACCATCACGCTCAGGCGGCCGTAGCGCTTGCTGCCCGGCCCGGCGGTGATGCGTTCCACCACCTCGCGTTGCAGCAGGAAATGCAGGTCGCGGATGTGCTCGCTCTGCTCCAGCAGGTGGAACAGCAGCGGGGTGGAGATGTTGTAGGGGAGGTTGCCGACCACGCGCCAGCCGGCGGGTGGGGGCGGGCCGAGCGCGGCCAGATCCAGTTCCAGGGCATCGCCGGTGTGCAGGGTCAGACGTTCGGGCGGGAAGTGGCTGCGCAGCGCCGCGGCCAGATCGCGGTCGATCTCCACTGCGTCCAGCGCATGCAGGCGATCCAGCAGCGGGGCCGTCAGGGCGCCGCGCCCCGGGCCGATCTCCAGCATGCGATCGTCCGGCTGCGGGTCGATGGCCCGCACGATGCGATCGAGGATGCCGGGGTCATGGAGGAAATTCTGGCCGAAGCGGCGGCGGATCGGGCCCGGTCCCTCGTCGGCTGCGGCCGGGCGCCGGGTGCGTCGGGTCATGTCGGGGTCCTCGCTGGCGGTGCCCCGCGGTGGCCCGCGAGACGGGCGGCCAGGTTCTCCGCCGCGGCCAGACTGCCGACCTCGGCGCGTCCGCTGCCGGCCAGATCCAGCGCGGTGCCGTGATCCACCGAGGTGCGCACGAAGGGGAGGCCCAGGGTGACGTTCACCGCCTCGCCGAACCCGGCGTGCTTGAGCACCGGCAGGCCCTGGTCGTGATACATGGCGAGCACCGCGTCGGCCCGGGCGAGGGCGCGCGGGGTGAAGGCGGTGTCGGCCGGCAGCGGCCCGGTCAGGTACATGCCGCGTTCGCGCAGGCGGGCGAGCACCGGTTCGATCACGAGCTCTTCCTCGCGCCCCAGCACGCCGCCTTCGCCGGCGTGCGGGTTGAGCCCGAGTACCGCGATGCGCGGCCGCGCCAGGCCGAAGTCGCGGCGCAGGTCGTGATCCAGGATGTGCAGGGTCCGTTCCAGTACCGGCGGGGGAATCGCGTCGGGGACCTCGCGCAGGGGCAGGTGGGTGGTCACCAGGGCAACGCGCAGATCACCGGCGACCAGCATCATCACCGGTCGGCCGGAGCCGGCGCGTGCGGCCAGCCATTCGGTGTGGCCGGTGAAATCGTGGCCGGCCCGATGGATCACCCCCTTGTGGACAGGGGCGGTCACCATGGCGTCAAAGTGTCCGTTGAGGCAGCCGTCGGCGGCCGTGGCCAGCAGGTTGAGCACGTGCCCGGCATTGGCCGGTTCCAGGGCCCCGGGGGTCACGGTTGCTTCCACCGGGACCTCCAGCAGCTCCAGGGTCCCGGCGGGTGTGGGTTTGCGCGGGGCGTCGGGGTCGTGCTCGCGCAGGGTGAGGTCGATGCGCAGATCGCGTGCGCGGCGTTCGAGGACGCCCGCATCGCCGATCGCGACGCGCTGGGCCGGACCGGCGTGGCGCGCCAGCATGGCCAGCAGGTCGGGTCCGATTCCGGCGGGTTCGCCGGCGGTCAGCGCCAGACGCGGAACCGGTTCTCCGGCCATCGGCTCAGGGCTCGAGGCCGTCGACGCGGTATTCGACATAGGCGCCCTCGCGCAGGCGGCGCTGCCACAGCTCCATCTCGTCCTGGCGCTTGCGGTTCTGCAGGACTTCGCGGGCGCGGGCGCGGATCTGCTCGCGGGTGGTGTCCACTTCGCGGCGGTCCAGCACCTCGATGATGTGCCAGCCGAACTCGCTCTGCACCGGCTCGCTGACCTCGCCCGGTTCGAGCCGGTTCATGGCCTGTTCGAAGCCGGGTACCAGTTCCCCGGGGCTGATCCAGCCCAGACGGCCGCCCTGTGCGGCGGACCCCGGGTCGTCGGAGTTGCCGCGGGCGAGATCGCCGAAGTCCTCGCCCTCCTGCAGGCGGTTGTGCAGGGCGCGGATCTGGCGCTCGGCCTCTTCCTCGCTGCGGACCTCGTCGGGGCTCTTGAGGATGTGGCGGACTTCGGTCTGTTCCACCAGGGTCTGGTCACCGCCCTCGCGGTCCTCGAGGCGGATGATGTGGAAGCCCTGCGGTGAGCGCAGGACGTCGCTGACCGCGCCGGTGCGCATCAGGATGGCCTCGCGGGCCAGCACCGTGGACAGTTCGCCGGGGCCGCGCCAGCCCAGATCGCCGCCCTGCAGGGCCTGCGGTCCGTCGGATTCTTCCATCGCCACCCGGGCGAATTCCTCGCCTTCACGCACGCGGGAGCGCAGCTCCGCGGCCTTCTCCCGCGCCTCGCGGATCTCGTCGCTGCCCGCGCCCTGCGGCACCGCGACGAGGATGTGCGAGAGCCGGTAGCGCACGTCGCGGTCGATGGCGCCGCTCTCCGAGGCGATCAGATCTTCGATCTCCTGATCGGAGACCCGGACCCGGTTGTCGACCTGGCGGCTGCGCAGCTGGTTGATGGTCAGCTCGGTGCGGATCTGCTCACGAAACGCCTCGAAGTCCACGCCGTCCTGCATCAGGGCGCGGCGCAGCTGGGGCAGTGTCATGCGGTTTTCGCGCGCGATCTGCTCCATGGTTCGGTTCAGTGTCATCTCGTCGATGCTGATGCCGATCCTGCGGGCCTCCTGCAGCTGCACGCGCTCGGTGACCAGCTGTTCCATGACCTGGCGCGCAAGGGCATCCTGGCCGGGCGGACGCTGCCCCTGTTCGGCCATCTGCTGCGCCACCAGGTTCATGCGTTCCACCAGCTCGCGCTGGGTGATCACGTCTTCCTCGACGATGGCGAGGATGCGGTCGGTGAACCGGTCTTCCTCCGGCGGAGTGATTGCCGGGGCGGGCGCGCCGGCATCGGTGGCGGCACCCGGGGTGACCGGGGCCTGTACCCCCGTTTCGGCGCCGGGGCCCGCTCCGGCGCCCGCTCCGGTGCCCGTACCTTCGGGCATGGAGAGCGGGTCGTGCTGGGCCTGGGCCAGCGGCGCCAGGGCCAGGGCAAGCCCGGCCAGGAGCAGGGGGCGGGCAAGCATGCCCGCGCGGCGACCGGCGCTTTTAGCGGTCGGGGTGCGCATCATATCCGGCAATACCTTCGCTCAGGAGGCTGTCGACTCCGCCGTCGAAACGGGCCAGTCCGTCCAGCGTGATCTGGAAATGGATCGAGTTGTCGTAGCGCTGGTCGGAATCCAGCGAACGCCGGGCGACCACGCGCAAACCATAGCAGCAACTACGATACTGGAGACCGGCCAGAAGTTCGAGGTCGCGTTCACTGCGCAGGCTGTAGTTCCAGCGTCCGACCAGATCCACGCGGTCGCCGGCCGGCCACAGGACGGACACGTCGGTCTGTTCCAGCCGGTCGGCCCGCTGGCGGTAGCCAAGGTTGATGCGCCGGCGCTCATCCGGGCTCCAGGATACGCCGAGCGCGGCCAGCGAGGTGTCCTCGTGCTCGCGGTTGTAGAGCACCGAGCCGCGGCCGTCCCAGGCGTCGCCGATACGCAGGCGCCCCTCCACGGCGAGGTCCGAATGGCGGTCCTCCAGTGCCGGCGCGGAGGGGCTGCGGCGTACGCGGCGGTCGCGGAAATAGCGGATCTCGCCGACCGACAGCCGGGCGCGTTCCTGTCCGGTGGTCGTATCGAGGATGCGGCTGGTCAGGGCGGCGGTCAGCTGGTGGGTGTCGCCCACGCGGTCGGCGCCGGTAAAGCGCTGCAGACTGAACAGGTTGTCGAAGCTGAACTCGCGCTCGCCGGTGTCGAACACCGGGATATCGTCCTGGTCGCGGTAGGGCACGTAGCCGTAGAACAGCCGGGGCTCCAGGGTCTGCAGCCGTTCGCCGTCGGCCAGGTCGCGTTCGAAGATCAGGCCGCCGTCCACCGCGGCATGCGGTACGGTGCGGCGGATGGACTCGGGGCCGGGCTCGCCGCGGCGGTCCAGCTCGTAGGCGGTGTAGCGCACCCCGGCGCGGGGCTCGACAAAGATCCCGCCGGTGTCGAAACGCCAGGCCATTTCCGGGTCGAGGTCGAAACGCAGGCCGGTGGGACGGTCCGAGGCGCGCTCCTGACGGGCGAAACGCACCAGTTCGGCGTCCAGGTCCCAGGTGACCCCGCCGCCGGCCCATTGTCCCGCGTATTCGCCGGCTTCCAGGGTGATCTGCGGCAGCCGCTGGTAGGGCTCGCGCCGGTCGGCCAGCTCGGTGTCGACGATCTGGTAGTCCTCGACCCGGGTGCGCAGGCGGTAGCGCGGCTGACTCCAGGTCAGGTCGGCCCGGCGGCGCAGGTCGCGCACCGAGCCGGAATAGCGGTCGGCGGAGCCGAAATCGCGGAAATATTCACTGTCGGAGACGTCCGCGGCATCGATGTCCAGGCGCAGGCCGGGGGCGATGCGGGTGCGGTGCTCCCAGGCCACAAATTGGCGATCCTCGCCGGTCTCGCGATCATCCGGCAGGTAACGAAAATCGACCTGTCCTTCGTGGGCAGGCTGCAGGTAGCGGAATTCGGTGCCCAGCTTGATCCCGCGGTCGGCCATGATGCGCGGCGTGAACGTGGCGTCGTAATTGGGCGCGATGTTCCAGTACCACGGCAGGGACAGATCCGCGCCGGTGCGTCCGCCGGTGCCGAAGCTGGGCAGGAGGAAGCCGGACTTGCGCCGGTCGTCCAGGGGGAAATCGATATACGGGGTGTAGGCCACCGGTATGTTGCGCACGCGCAGCACGGCGTGGCGGGCGACGCCGCGCCCGCTTTCCTGGTCGAGGTCGAGGCGGGCGGCGTCCAGGCGCCAGGAGTCCCGGTTGACCGGGCAGGTGGTGTACTGCGCCTGTTCGAAGCGGTGCCGGTCGGGGTCGAGCTGCGTGCCGGCCCCGGCCTGTCCGCGTGCGGGCACCGAGCGCACCATGTAGTCGATGCGGCTCAGCTCCCCGGTATCTTCGTCGAGCCGGAAGCGGCCGTCTTCGCCCTGCAGCAGCAGGTCGCCGTCGAACAGCCGGACCGCTCCCTCGGTCCGTGCCAGCCCCCGGGCGCGATCGTAGTCGAGGACCTCGGCGTCCAGCCGCTGACGGTCTGCATACAGCCGGACATCGCCCTCGGCGCGCACCTGGTCGCCCTCGCGCCGGATGTGATCCGCCTCGATCTCGCGCACGTCGGGCGGCAGTTCGCGCAGGGCGGGCCAGACGGCGTCGGGCGCGAATTCGCAGCCGGCGGGACGATCCCCGCCGAAGGCCGTCTCCGCACCGGCCGCCGGGGCGGTGGCGACCAGTACGAGGGACACCGCCGCGGCACGCGCCGGCCGCATCGCGGATCAGTCCAGCAGGCCGCGGATCTCGTCGAAGATCCGTTCCATGTCGCGCGTGCCGTCGACGTGCTTGAGCAGACCGCGGGTGTCGTAATACTCGATCAGCGGCTGCGTCTGTTCCTCGTACACCTGCAGGCGGCTGACCACCGTCTCCTCGGTGTCGTCCGCGCGGTGGACCAGGTTGCCGCCGCACTGGTCGCAGATGCCTTCCTTCTGCGGCGGGAAGGTGTGGGTGTTGAACACCGCGCCGCAGCTTTCGCAGGAGACCCGGCCGGTCAGGCGCTGCTTCAGCTCCTCGAACGGCACGTCGATCTGGATCGCGCGGTCCAGCGGGCGTTCGATGTCGGCCAGCATGCCGTCCAGGGCCTCGGCCTGGGCGCAGTTGCGCGGGAACCCGTCGAGGATGAAGCCCTTTTCGGCGTCGGGCTCCTGCAGACGGTCGCGGATCAGGCCCAGCACCAGGTCATCGGGGACCAGCTGGCCGGCGTCCATGGCGCTCTTCGCCTTCAGGCCGAGTTCGGTCTCCGCGGCGACGGCCGCGCGCAGCAGGTCGCCGGTGGAGATCTGGGGGATGCCGAAGTGACTGACCATCTTCTTGGCCTGGGTACCCTTGCCGGATCCGGGGGCGCCCATCAGGACGATTCGCATAATTGACTCCTGCCGTGTGCCGTTCGCGCCCGCATCGGCGCCGGCACGTGAATTGGGTATCGAAAGCGCACGCGGTCTTATACCGACTGGCCGGGGGGCTCGCAAGCCGGCCGGGATCGTTCACCTGTCGCGCAGTCCCGTTATAATGCCGCGCCAACCAATCAAGCGGAAAGAGACGATGGATCTGAATCAGATTGAAGCCGGGAAGGATCTGCCCGATGACATGAACGTGGTGATCGAGATCCCCGCGCACGGTCAGCCGGTCAAGTACGAAGTGGACAAGGACAGCGGTGCGCTGGTGGTCGACCGTTTCATGACGGTCGCCATGTTCTACCCCTGCAACTACGGGTTCGTGCCGCAGACCCTGTCGGAAGACGGCGATCCGGTGGACGTGCTGGTGATCACGCCGGTGCCGCTGATGCCGGGTTCGGTGGTGCGCGCGCGGCCGGTGGGCGTGCTGCAGATGTCCGACGAGGCCGGGCAGGATGCGAAGATCCTGGCGGTGCCGGTAACCAAGCTGCATCCGGGGTACGAGAGCGTGAAGGGCCCGGAAGACGTGTCGCAGGAGCTTCTGGACAGCATCAAGCACTTCTTCGAGCACTACAAGGAGCTCGAAGCCGGCAAGTGGGTCAAGGTGGAAGGCTGGGCGGACGCCGAGGCAGCCAGGACGGAGATTCTTGCCAGCTACAAGCGTTTCCAGAAGAGCAAGATCTGAAGCCTTTCGCGCAGTCATGGGCGTGTCGTGCGTGCCCCGGGGGAGCCGGTCTCCCGGGCGCGTCGCTGCGCGTGTCCGTCCGCGACCCGATGGAGCGGTCCTGATGGCCGCGGGCGGGCGGCCCCATGGATGAGCGCGACGCCTATGGACAGGAACAGCACGATCACCGGCGTTTTGTCGCGCGGGTGGTGCTGTCCCTGGTGCTGCTCGCGGGGGTGCTGGGCCTGATCGGCTGGCACACCGCCAGTCTGCAGGTGGGTGCGCACGAGCACTACACCACGCTTTCCGAGAACAACCGGCTGCGCATCGAGCCCATCGCCCCCAGCCGGGGCGTGATCCGGGATCGCAACGGCGTGCTGCTGGCCGGTAACCGGGCTTCCTATCAGCTCGAGGTCACGGTGGAACAGGCCGACGATCTTGACCGGCTGCTGGAGCGGCTTGAGGACTTCGTGGAGCTCTCCGATGCCGACCTCGAGCGGTTCCGCCGCGGGGTGGAGCAGCGGCGCCCGTTTCAGCCGGTGTTGCTGAAGGCGGGGCTGGACGACGAGACCGTCGCGCATCTGGCCGTGTCCCGTCATGAGCTGCCCGGTGTCGAGATCGAAGCGCGTCCGATGCGCTATTACCCGGCCGGCGAGGCGTTCACGCATGTGGTGGGCTACGTGGGCCGGATCACGCGCGAGGATCTGCAGCGCGTGGACCAGCGTGCCTATGCCGGGGTATCCCACATTGGCAAGACCGGGATCGAGCAGCATTACGAGGAGCTGCTGCACGGCCGCCCGGGCCACCGTCAGGTGGAGGTAAACGCCCAGGGCCGGACGATCCGCGAGCTGGAGGCCAGCCCGCCGACGGCCGGGACCGACATCCATCTGACCCTGGACTACAACCTGCAGCTGGCGGCCCGCCGCGCACTGGGGGACCAGCGCGGGGCGATCGTGGCCATCGAGCCCGCCAGCGGAGACGTCCTGGCCATGGTCAGTGCCCCGGGATTCGATGCCGAGCCGTTCGTGAAGGGGCAGTCGCAGGAAGAGTTCTCGGCACTGCGCGACCATCCGGGGCGGCCGCTGTTCAACCGGGTGCTGCATGGCCAGTATCCGCCGGGGTCCACCATCAAGCCGATCGTGGCCCTGGCCGGCCTGCACGAGGAGGCGACGACCGCCGACCGCGAGATGTTCGCCCGCGGCTACTACCAGATTCCCGGGCACGAACGCCGCTATCGTGACTGGCGCCGGGAGGGCCATGGCCTGGTCGACATGTCGCGCGCGATTGCGGTGTCATCGGACGTGTATTTCTATGATCTCGCCCACGACATGGGGATCGACCGGATCACGCCGATGCTGGAAGCCTTCGGTATCGGCGAGCCCACCGGCATCGATCTCAGCGGCGAACGCACCGGCATCCGGCCGGGACGCGACTGGAAACGTGCCACCCACGGCACCGTCTGGTATCCCGGCGAGACCCTGATCACGGCCATCGGGCAGGGGTACATGCTCAGTACCCCGCTGCAGATGGCCGATTTCACCACCACGCTGGCAAATCGGGGCGAGCGCGTGAGCCCGCGCCTGCTGCGGGCGATGGGGGATGGCCGGGAACAGGAAATCGGCGAGACCCTGCTGCCCGATTACCGCCAGCCGGTGGCGCTGGATGAAGCCCACTGGGACGTGATCCACGAATCGCTCGTCGAAGCGGTGCACGAACCGCATGGCACCGCCTGGGGCAGTATCGGGAGCACCCATCCGGAGTACACCATCGCCGGCAAGACCGGGACCTCGCAGGTCTTCAGCCTGGGCGAGGACGAGGAGTACGACGAGGACGAGCTGGCCCGCCATCTCTGGGATCACGCCCTGTTTACCGGCTATGCCCCGGCGGATGACCCGCAGATCGCGGTTGCGGTGCTGGTGGAGCACGGCGGCAGTGGTGGCCGCGTAGCGGCGCCCAAGGCGCGCGAGGTCATGGATGCCTGGCTGCTGGGCGGTGGCGGCATGAGATTGCCCGTCGAGGAGGCCGGGGAATGATCAGCGTGACCGGACGTGAGCTCTCCGCCGGGCAGTGGGCCCTGCGCAGCCTGCGGATGGATGGCACGCTGCTGATCCTGCTGTCGCTGCTGCTGATGCTCGGTCTGGTGGTGCTGTTCAGCGCGACCGGCGAGAGTCTGGTCGCGCTGGAGAACCAGGTGTTGCGGATCGGCTTCGGGGTCGCGGCGATGCTGGTGATCGCGCAGATCCCGGTACGGGTACTCCGGGTCATGGCCCCCTGGCTGTTTGTCGCCGGTCTGGTGCTGCTGGTCGCGGTGCTGTTCTTCGGCGAGATCGGCAAGGGGGCCCGGCGCTGGCTGGATACGGGGCTGGTGCGTTTCCAGCCTTCGGAGATCATGAAACTGGCCGTGCCGATGATGACCGCGTGGTACCTGTCGCTGCGCCAGGGTGCGCCGCGGGCGCGCGATCTGGCCGTGGTGCTGCCGATCATCCTGGTGCCGGTGTGGCTGATCATGGAACAGCCCGATCTGGGCACCGCGATGCTGGTGGGCGTGGCCGGGTTGCTGGTGGTCTTCCTCGCCGGGCTGTCCTGGCGCTGGTTCACCGGCCTGGGGGCCCTTGTGGCCGCGGCGGCGCCGGTGCTCTGGCTGCAGATGCATGACTACCAGCGCCAGCGCGTGCTGACGCTGTTCAATCCCGAGTCCGATCCCCTGGGGACCGGTTATCACATCATCCAGTCGCAGATCGCCATCGGCTCGGGCGGGTTCTACGGCAAGGGCTGGCTCAACGGGACCCAGTCGCAGCTGGACTTTCTGCCGGAACGCTCGACCGATTTCATCTTCGCGGTGTATGCCGAGGAATTCGGCTTCATGGGGGTGGTGCTGCTGCTGGCGCTGTATTTCGCCATCGTCGCGCGCGGGCTGTGGCTGGCATCCCTGGCGCAGGACCGCTTCGCCCGTCTGCTGGGTGGCAGTATCAGCCTGACCTTTGCGGTGTACATGGTGGTCAACATCGGCATGGTGACCGGGCTGCTGCCGGTGGTGGGAGTTCCGTTGCCTCTTGTGAGCTATGGCGGAACTTCGCTGGTGACGCTCATGGTGGCCTTCGGTATTCTCATGAGCATTGCCTCCGAAAAACGCCTGGTGAATCGATGAACCCCGTGAATCCGTGTCGCTTTGCGACGACTGTTGCCGTCTCCTGCCTGTTTGTGGCCGCCACCGCCGCGGCGGCCAGTTCCGAATACCGGGCGGGCGAGACGCCCTATCTCGAACGCGAGGATGTGCAGGAATTCATCGCTGAACGGGCGGAGGCGGGATTCGATCGCGAATGGCTGGAAGAACTGTTCGAGGAGGCCCGGCCGCGCCAGGACATCATCGACAGCATCTCCAGCCCCGCCGAAGCCCTGCCGTGGAAGGACTACCGGCCGATCTTCGTGAACGAACGCCGGGTGCGGCGCGGGCGCGAGTTCATGGAAGAGCAGGCCGAGTGGCTGGAGCGCGCCGAGGAGCGCTTCGGCGTCGAGCCGGAGATGATCGCGGCGATCATCGGCATCGAGACCGATTACGGACGCAACACCGGCAGCACCCGCGTGCTGGATGCCCTGGTGACCCTCGGGTTCGACTACCCGCCGCGGGCGGATTTCTTCCGCAGCGAGCTGGGCCATCTGCTGGAGCTGGCGGAAGAGGAGGATCTGGAGATCCTTGATCTGCATGGCTCCTACGCCGGAGCGATGGGTTACGGCCAGTTCATCTCCTCCAGCTACCGTCATTACGCGGTGGATTTCGATGACTCCGGGCGGCGCGACCTGCTGAATTCCTGGCCGGACGCGATCGGCAGCGTGGCGAACTACTTCGCCGAGCATGACTGGCGCTGGGGCCAGCCGGTGGTGGCCCGCGCCGAGGTCGACGACCATCCGGAAGAACTGGTCGAGCAGGGCTACACCGCCCGCTTCGACCTGGACGAACTGGCCGAGCACGGCGTGCGTCCGACCGAAGGTGAAACGGTCGACCCGGACGGTGATTATTCGCTGGTGTATCTGGAGGCCGACGAGGGCGATGTCTATTATCTGGGGTATCCGAATTTCTACGTGATCACGCGATACAACCGGAGTCCGCTGTATGCGATGGCCGCCCATGAGCTGGCGCAGGCGCTGTACGACTGACGGGCGTGCGATCGGCGGGGCCGCCCTGCCGGTTGCGCTGCTGGCCGGTATGATCCTTGCCGGTTGCTCGGGTACGCCCGAGCGCGACCGCCCGCTGGGGGACGCCGCCCATGACAGCTATCCCGATCCCGACGAAGTACCGCGGGATCTGGCACTCCTGCCGGATGCCGAACCCGCCGACGAGCCGCCCAGTCGTTACGGCAATCCGGCCGAGTACGAGGTGTTCGGTCAGCGCTACGTGACGCTGTCTTCTTCCGAAGGTTTCGAGGAGGAGGGGATGGCGTCATGGTACGGAACGAAGTTTCACGGCCGCCGGACCTCCAGTGGCGAGCCCTATGACATGTACGCCATGACCGCGGCGCACAAGAAGCTGCCGCTGCCCAGCTTCGTCGAGGTGACCCATCTGGAGAACGGGAAGCAGGTGGTGGTCCGGGTGAACGACCGAGGCCCGTTCGTGGATGACCGCATCATCGACCTGTCCTATGCCGCGGCCCATCGTCTGGGCATGACCGATGCGGGCGTGGCGCCGGTGCGTATCCGCGCGGTCGGCCCCGGGGACGTGAACGGCGAGGTGCGTACGGCCGAACGCGGTCGCGTCGAGGGTGCCGACACTCCCGCGGAGCCGGAGCCGGAGCCGGAGCCGGAGCCGGAGCCGCTGGCGGCGGACGCGAACGACCCGCACGCAACGCGGGAGATGGCCGGGACGGTCGACGGCGACGGGGCGTACAACGGTGACCCGGTGTCCGGACAGCCGGTGTCCGGACAGGGGGACAGCCAGGAGCCCGCGCGCTATATCCAGGTGGGCGCCTTCGGTGAACGGATGACGGCCGAGCGCCTGCGCGAAAGCCTGCGGGCGGACGGATTCCGGGTGGCCGAACTCGGTCGCGTGGAGACCGCCGGCGGCGAGGAGCTGCACCGTGTGCGCGTGGGCCCGCTGCACGGCGAGGACACCGTGCGCGACACGGCCCGGCGGCTGGAGGCGGTGGCGCCCGGGGATTTCCGTATCGTGACCGATTGAGAACCCGGACGGCGTGCCGGTCTGGTATCTTTGGCATCCTTCGGTGTCTGGCCGCCGTGTGCGCCCGCAAGCCCCCGGTCCTCATTCATGGAGACTCCTTCGGTTCATGAAGTCATTACTTCGCAATTCCCTGATCACCGTCAGTTTTCTGCTGTTCCTGCCCGTGGCGGCCAGCGCCGTGGAACTGGAACTTCCACGTGCCGGAACCGGCCCTTCGGCGCCCGGAAGCATCCCCTCGCCGCCATCGGACATCACCGCGGCCAGCTATGTGCTGAAGGACTTCGAATCGGGTGTGGCCCTGGCGGAGCGCGATCCGTCCGCGCGGCGCGAGCCGGCGAGCCTGACCAAGCTGATGACGGCCTACGTGGTGTTCGGCGAGATCCGCGACGGCCGACTGTCGCTGGAGGAAGAAGTCACCATCAGCGAGCGGGCCTGGCGTACCGGGATGGAGGGCGCTTCGCGGATGTTCATCGAGGTCGGCGAGGAAGTCCGGGTCGAGGACCTGCTGCGCGGTATGATCATCCAGTCCGGCAACGACGCCTCCACCGCGCTGGCGGAGCGCGTGGCCGGCTCGCAGGGTGCCTTCGTGGACATGATGAACAACCAGGCCCGGCGGCTGGGCATGCGGGATTCCTACTTTGCCAACCCCCACGGGCTGCCGGAAGAGGAGTCGCAATACACCACGGCGGCGGACATGGCGACCCTGGCGCGAGCCCTGATCCGCGAATTCCCGGATCTGTACAACCTGTATTCCGAGCGCTCGTTCGAGTACGCCGGGATCGAGCAGAACAACCGCAATCTCCTGTTGTGGCGCGATGCCGGTTTCGACGGCCTGAAGACCGGCTGGACCTCGGCGGCGGGCTACAACCTGGTGTCCTCCGCCGAACGCAACGACCGTCGCCTGGTGGCGGTGGTGATGGGCATCGACGCCCCCGACCATTCAACCGGAGGCACGCGCCGCGCGAACGAATCCCAGGCACTGGTGAACTGGGGCATGCGCTTTACCGAAACCCGGCAGCTGTTCGGTGCCGGCGAGGCCCTGGGCATGCCGCGGGTCTACAAGGGGAGCGCACAGGACGCCCCGGTCGGACTGGCGGAGGATTTCTGGGTGGTGATTCCGCCCGGCGAGGGGGATGATCTGTCGGCTTCCATGGAGATCGATCATCCGCTGGAGGCGCCGCTGCGCGAAGGGGCCCGGGTCGGGCGTGTGGTTGCGACCCTCGACGGCGAAGCGTTCCACGAACAGCCCCTGGTCGTGCTGCAGGAGATCGAGACCGGCGGGTTCATCCGCCGTGGCTGGGACGGCGCGGTGTTGTGGGTGCAGTCGGTGTGGCCGTTCTGAGGCGGACATGAGCATTGCCCTGTTCAATGGCGAATTCCTGCCGCTGGAGGAGGTCCGGATCTCGCCGCTGGATCGCGGCTTCCTGTTCGGCGATTCGGTGTATGAGGTTATCCCCAGTTACGCGGGCCGGTTCTTCCTGCTGGACGCGCATCTGGACCGCCTCGCGCGGTCGCTGGCGGCCATTCGCCTGCCGAACCCCTTCGGCCGCGAACAATGGGAACGTCATCTGGGCGATCTGCTCCGCCACAACGGCGCGGAACCGACGGACGGATCGACGCCGCCGGATCTGGGGCTCTATCTGCAGGTGACCCGCGGGGTGGCCCCGCGGGATCACGTCTTCCCGGATGTCTCCGAACCCACGGTACTGGGGATGGTCAGCCCCATCCGTCCGCTGGGCCCGGCGGTGCGCGAGGCGGGCGTGAGCGCGGTGACCCGCACCGACGAGCGCTGGGGTCGCTGCGACATCAAGGCGACCACCCTGCTGGCCAACGTGCTCGCGCGTCAGGAGGCCGTGGAGTCCGATGCGGTGGAGGCGCTGCTGTTGCGCAATGGTCGGCTGACCGAGGGTGCAGCAAGTAATGCGTTCGTGGTCCGCGACGGGACGCTGGTGACACCGCCACTGGATAGCGGGATGCTGGCCGGGGTGACGCGCGACTTCGTGCTCGGGCTCGCCCGGGGCGAGGGCGTGCCCGTGGAGGAGCGGGGCGTGACCGCCGCGGAACTGCGGGCCGCCGACGAGGTCTGGCTCAGCAGTTCCACCCGTGAATTGCTGCCGGTGACCCGTATCGACGGCGAGCCGGTGGGCACCGGCCGGCCGGGCCCCCTGTGGACGCGGTTGCATGCCGCCTACCAGGCCGCCAAGCCCGGTGCCGTGCGTCGACAGTCGGAGGCCATGAACCATGAGTGACGAAGAAGAACGCGAGACCCTGATCGAATTCCCCTGCCGGTTCCCGATCAAGATCATGGGGGACTCTCACCCCGAATTGATGGAAGCGGTGGAATCCTGCGTGAACGACCACGTGGACGAGCCCGGGGATGCGGTGATCCAGCAGCGGGCATCCAGTGGCGGGCGCTTTGTCGGGATTACGGTGACCATCACCGCCACCAGTCAGCTGCAGCTGGACAATCTCTACCGGGCCCTGGGGCAGTGCAACCGGGTACGGATGATCCTCTGAATACGCTGCGGGTTCATCGTCTGGGCGAACAGCCCTACCTGCCGGTATGGCGGGCGATGCGCCTGCATGCGGCGGAGCGCGGGCCGCACACGCCCGATCAGCTGTGGTGTGTGCAGCACCCGCCGGTCTATACCCAGGGGCGCAACGGTCGTGCCGAACACCTGCTCGATCCCGGCTCGGTGCCGGTGATCGCGATCGACCGCGGCGGACAGGTGACCTGGCACGGGCCGGGGCAGCTGGTGGTGTATACCCTGCTGGATCTGCGGCGCCGCGGGCTTGGGGTGCGGGCGCTGGTGGAGCGCCTGGAACAGGCGGTGATCGATGCCCTGGGCGAGTGGGGCATCGTCGCGGGCCGTCGCGAGGGCGCGCCCGGGGTCTACGCGGGCGATGCGAAGATCGCCGCACTGGGCCTGCGGGTGCGCCACGGGGTCAGTATCCACGGGCTGGCGCTCAACGTGGATCCGGCCCTGTCGGCCTTTGGCCGTATCCATCCCTGTGGTTATGCCGGACTGGCGACGACCTCGGTGGCCGCGGAAGGGGGGCCCGCGAACCCCGAGCGGGTGCGGCGCGTGGTCCTGCGGGCGCTGGCCGCGCAGCTGGCCACCGGGGGGCAGGAAACGCTGTCGGCCTGCGAGGAAGTACCGACGCTGCCGCCGGAACTGCTGCGCTGCCTGGCGCGGCCGCAGGCCCCGGCGGCCTGAACGCCCCGCCGGGTGGGCGGCGACTGAGCGGCGCGTTCAGACGGCTTCGGTCTCTCCGGCGACGCCCTGTGCCTGCAGGTCCGCGTGGTAGGAGGAGCGCACCATCGGGCCGCTGGCGACCTGCCGGAAGCCCATCTCGCGGGCGCGTTCGCCCAGCTCGTCGAACTCCTCCGGCGTGAGGAAGCGGGTGACCGGCAGGTGGTGGCGCGAGGGCTGCAGGTACTGCCCGAGGGTCAGCATGTCGCAGCCATGGTCGCGCAGGTCCTGCAGGACCTGCAGCAGTTCCTCGCGTTCCTCGCCCAGACCCAGCATCAGCCCGGACTTGGTGGGGACGCCCGGATGCTGCTCCCGGAAACGCCGAAGCAGGTCCAGCGACCACTGGTAATCGGCGCCCGGGCGCGCCTCGCGGTACAGCCGCGGCACGGTCTCGAGGTTGTGGTTGAAGACGTCCGGCGGAGCCTGGCGCATGATCTCCAGCGCCCGGTCCATGCGCCCCCGGAAGTCGGGCACCAGGACCTCGATCTTCGTGTTCGGGGTGCGTTCGCGGATCTCGCGGATGCAGTCGACAAAATGTCCGGCACCGCCGTCGCGCAGGTCGTCGCGGTCCACCGAGGTGATGACGACGTATTTCAGACCGAGGGCCTCGATGGTCTCGGCCAGGTGCCGGGGTTCCTCGGGGTCCAGAGGCTCCGGACGGCCGTGGGCCACGTCGCAGAACGGGCAGCGCCGGGTGCAGACTTCGCCCATGATCATGAACGTGGCCGTGCCGTGGTTGAAGCACTCGCCGAGGTTGGGGCAGCTGGCCTCTTCGCACACGGTGACCAGCTTCTGTTCGCGGAGGATGCCCTTGATGCGCTGGACTTCGGGGCGCGCCTGGCTCTGCGCGCGGATCCACGAGGGCTTGCGCTGCGGTTTCGTGGTCGGATTGATCTTCACCGGGATGCGCGAGACCTTGTCGGCGGCGCGCTGTTTCTCCCCGGGTTGCGGACGGTTCGTTGCGGTCATGGTTCGGTTCCTGCCGGTTGACGCCTCCGGGGGGCCCGGAGCCGTCAGTGTTTCCCTCAGGCGAGTTCCTGCATGAGGGCTTCGATCTTCGGCCGTGCCTTCTCCACCGCGGCCAGTTCGCCGTTTTCGTCCAGCGTGAAGCCGAGCCGCCGGATGGCCTGGAGGTTTTCCAGCGGAATGGCCCGGGCGCGTTCCACCTCGGAGGCGTCGCGCAGACAGGCATTGCGCGCGATGCGCACGATGTCGGTCAGGGGCGCGGCATCGGGCTGTTCCGGCCCGCCGGAATCACGGATGGCTGCCATGATATCGGAGGCGAGCCCCCATTGCTGGGCAACCAGTTCGCCGGTCATGGATTCCAGACGCTGGATCACGTGTTCCACCTCGACGGCATCCGGTTGCTCTTCGCGCGAGGCGATTTCGCCGAGGACCGGCAGGGCGCCGACCCGGTGCAGCAGGCCGGCGAGCAGGGCGCGCTGACGATCAGCCTCGCCGGATTCGTCCGCCAGCACGAAGGCGATGGCGGAGATGCGCGTGGACTGACGCCACAGCTGCTCCATGACGGCGCGATAAGGGCTGCCCCGGTCGATGAACACCTGCTGGGCGGCCAGCGCGAGCACCAGCTGGCGCGTGCGCTCGAGGCCGAGGCGCGCGATCGCATCGCCCAGGCGCGTGATCTCGCGTCGTGAGCCCATGGCCGGGCTGTTGGCGACCGATAGCAGGCGGGACGCAGTGCTGGGGTCGCGTTCGACGATCTCGGTGACCCGGCGGATCTCGATATCAGGCTCGTCGATGGCCTCCTGCAGGTGCAGGGCCACGTCGGGCAGCTGTGGCAGGGCCAGTTCGCCGGTCTGGGCCTTCTGGAAGATGTTGGCGAGCAGTTCGCCTTCCTGCGCCGTGAGGTCCACCTCGCCGACTTCCATGGCGTCGCCGACGCAGTTGAGCTGGGTCTCATAGACGTTGCGGTCAAAACGGACCA
This sequence comes from Thioalkalivibrio sp. ALR17-21, assembly GCF_000420185.1. Taxonomy (NCBI): domain Bacteria; kingdom Pseudomonadati; phylum Pseudomonadota; class Gammaproteobacteria; order Chromatiales; family Ectothiorhodospiraceae; genus Thioalkalivibrio; species Thioalkalivibrio sp. ALR17-21. The sequence goes on from NZ_ATUL01000027.1 coordinate 27,984, forward strand.
GCGTGCTGGGGCGTGCGGCGACGGCGTGGGTACGGTAGTCGTGGGGGGCAAACAGGGGCTCCAGCGCGGCCGGGTCGTCGTCCTCCACGGTGTGCGCCTTGTCGCCATGCGCCAGGACCATGCGCCCCTTCAACAGGAACACCAGGTGGCGGTATTCCTCGCGCGCATATACCTTCTGGCCGGGCTTGAGATCGATAGTCCGGGCATGGCGGATCAACTCGCGGCGACCGCTTTCGCCGAGGTCGGCGAACGGTTTCAGTCGCGGGACGACGGGGTCGAGAGTCAGGGCTTCATGCATTGAACAGGAGCTTCAGTTCGTTCAGGTCGTCGTTGCGTTCCTCGAGGAACGGGATGGGGTCGCCCGGCGCGGGCGGGTCGATGCCCAGGACCTCGAACGCCGCGACCTCGCGGGCATCCGGGTGGGGCTTGCCGCTGTAATGCAGGGCGGCCCATTCGGCCACGATGCCGACGCTGGCGTAGTCCGGCTGTTCGGCGCGGTAGGACCAGTCGTACGCGTGTTCGGCCACCGCCACCAGGTCCTGGCCCAGATCCCAGTAGTTGATGACCAGGACCCCGGCGAGGTTCCGCAGGCGCTCGATCAGCATTCCGAGGCGCTCGGCGCCCGGGTTCTCCTCGCGCATCTCGGCGAACTGGATGATGGGCACCGCGCCGATCCCGGCCACCAGTCCGCCCAGCAGGGCCCGCTCCCGGTCGAGCAGGCGCAGCGAGTCGGCGAGCAGGTAGGCGAACGCGGAGTTCAGCACGCCTTCGCTCCATACCTCGGCCATGGCCTCGCGGGTGGCCGCGTGCTTCGCCTTGAAGGTCTGGCGCAGGGCCATGTTCATAGCCAGCATGCGGGTGTTGCGAAAGCCCAGACGGGTGACCGCCTCGCGCACTGACTGGATCTGCTGGGCGCCGCGGAACAGCGGACTGTTGGTGGCGTGCAGCAGGGCGCCGGCAATGGTGCCGTCTCGCTGGATGACCTCGGTGAGGTCGTCCATGCTGGCTTCGGGGTCGTTGGTCAGTTCCTGGATGCGCAGCGCGACCTCCGGCATGGTCGGCAGCTCCAGGCGATTGCTGGTGATCAGATCGTAGAGTTCGCTGAAAAACGCGCCCTCGGTGTCGTCCAGCTCGGTGTCGCTGACCACCACGGAAGACGAATACGCCCGTTCCAGGGCGGCCTTGGGCAGCGCGAGGATGCGGCAGGGCTGTTCGGTGAGGACGAAGTCCTGATGCCCGGGGTTGCCCTCGAACAGTTCGACCGGGACGTCGTTATCCTCGCCATCGAGCCGGATGCGTTCGGGGGTCCCGCCGACCACGCGCACCAGCTGGCCGCTCAGCAGGAACAGGTGGTGCTCGCTGGCCGCATCGGGTCGCAGGCGCTTGCCGGCGGCTTCATCGCGGATTTCGCACTGGGCGGCGACTTCGTCACGAGCGCTTTGCGACAGTCCGGAGGCCGGGTCCAGTTGCTCGAGCAGCGGGCTGATCGTCGGGGTGTCCATGGGCAGGCCTGAAATCCGTACGGTTTCCGAACAAACCCGGAGTGTACCATCGTTTTTTTCGTGTGCCGTGAGTTGAGCGTTAGGAAACGCTGACCAGCGTTTCCCCGGCGCGGGTCAGTCGCCGCGCGCTCGTCCGGTCAGGCGGTCACCGGCGTCGATCAGGCCGTGCCGTTGCAGGAACCGGCGAGCATCGTCCGCGTCCTCGTGGAACCAGGCCGCGGTGCTCCCGAGACGGAAGCTGTAACCCCAGGCGTCCATGTCGCGCATCAACCGCTCGCGGCCGACACCGGGCAGGGCGTCGGCCAGCAGGATCTGCAGATAGCAGACGGCGCATTCCTCGAGGTCGTCGCCACCGGCATTGGTGTGGAGGGTGGCGCGGCGTTGCGAGTCCATGCACAGGGTGTGCGCGGCCTCGTGCAGGGCCGAATGCACCGGCGTGTCCGGCCGGGCGTGCACCCGCAGGCCGACGATCCCGGCCTCCGGCTCCCCCCACCAGGTGCCGGGGAGCGCGGCACCGGGTGGGTGCATGACCAGCTCCAGGCCGTAGCGCGCCAGCAGGGCGGCGAGGGCATCGGCCTGACCCGCGTCGCCGCAGCAGAGGATGTCGTGGTCGGAGGGGGTGTTCATGTGTCGGTGTCGTGGTCCAGCCCGCGCCGTTCCCGTGCGGCCCGCCGCGGGCACTCTTCGGGGTGGTCGCGGCACCAGCGGTCGACCCGCTCGGTCAGGTCATCCTGAAAGCACAGGAGGTAGAAGCGCGCCTGGTCCCGGTTGACGATCTCCGGACGCCCGAGGGCATCGACCACGCCGGTGCGCAGCGCGGCGATGATCGCGTTCGCCGCCTTTTTCTGCGGCCAGGAGGTGATCTCCCGCCAGGCCTGCGGTTCGAAGTACAGGCGCAGCAGGTCGGGCCGGGTGGTCAGCAGCATGCGCGTGACATTGCGCAGCGTGGTTTCCGCCTCGGCCCAGTCTTCCACCAGGCCGCCCTCCAGCAGGCGCTGGATCTCCTCGCGACCTTTGGGTGACAGCATGACGGCGACGCTGGCCGTTCAGCCTTCCGCCTCGGCTTCCTCCGGCGTCAGGGCCACGATCGACAGGGCGTGCAGTTCGCCGCTGTCGATCTGCTCGCGTACGGTGGCGTAGACCGTCTGGTGTTTCTTCACGCGGGACATGCCCTCGAACTGCGGGCTGATGACCCGCGCCTCGAACTTGCCTTCACCCCCGGTCACTTCGACCGACCGGGCATCGGGCAGGCCCGCGCGGATGAGTTCGGCGACCTGACTGGCTTCCATGGGGATTCTCCTGATTGAATGCACTGTCGGCACGGGATCTGGACCGCGATGATAGCGGTCGCCCGCGGACGACAGAAGAGCCCCCGCATGCGGGGGGAGACCCGGGACCCGGAGCGGCGGAACTTGTGCCCGCCCGCAGGGCTCCACCGGAGATGGAAACGTTGCGTGGCGCAGGCTGACGGGAAAAGCCAGCACTCGAGGTGTCGGTGGTTGGTCACGCGCTCATGACACGGGCTAGTATTTCAGGAACTCCTAATACACGTCGGAGGACACGACATGATCTTCAAGCAGCTGTTCGAACCCGAATCCTCGACCTACACCTATCTCCTGTCCTGCCCGGATACCGGCAAGACGGCCCTGATCGACCCGGTCCTGGAGACCGTGGATCGCGATCTGGAGGTCCTGCAGCACATGGGCCTGAGCCTGGACTATGCGATCGAGACCCATATCCATGCGGACCACATCACCGGCGGCAAGATGCTGCGCGAGAAGGCCGGCTGTCAGCTGGCCGGCCCGGCGCTGGACGAGCTTCCCTGCCGCGACGTCGGCATCCGCGAAGGCGAGCCCTTCCGCGTGGGCAACCTGGTGGTGAACCCGCTGTTCACTCCGGGGCACACCGATACCCACCATGCATATCTGCTGGATCACGTGGGGCTGAAGATGCTGTTCTCCGGGGATGCGCTGCTGATCGAGGCCTGCGGCCGGACCGATTTCCAGTCGGGCGATCCGCACACCCTGTATCGTTCGATCCACGACAAATTCTTTACCCTGCCGGACGAGACCCTGGTGTACCCCGGACACGATTACGAAGAGCGGCAGATCACGACCATCGGCCAGGAAAAGATGCGCAACCCGCGTCTGGGCAAGGACAAGCCCGAGGAAGAATTCGTGAAGATCATGAACGAGATGGACCTGCCGTATCCGAAGAAGATCGACTGGGCGCTGCCCGGCAACGAAGGCTGCGGCATCTGCCCGGACAACCTGCCGGAGGACAAGAAGCACCTCTGCGATCCGGAAGCCCGGGGCTGAGGCCCCGAGCTACGGCCGGCGGCGTCCGCGGTCATGATCCACGGGCGCCGCTGGCCCGAGCCGTTTTCCGACCCGGCCGTCGGGGCTGCGAGCCCCGGCGGGCCGGGTTTTTCTTTCGGTGGCAGCGGCGCGACAGTGCTACACTGTGCGTTTTCGTTGTGACCTTCGCGATGGCCGCATCGCGACGCAAAAGGGAAGACCCCATGCACGAGATCGAGACCCTGGAAGGGCAGTTTACCGACGCCGGCGGGCGCCGTTTCGGCCTGCTGCTGGCGCGCTTCAACAGCCTGGTGGTGGAACGTCTGCTGGAAGGCGCGGTGGACACCCTGCGCCGGCATGGCGTGGCGGATGACAACATGACCATCGCCCGGGTCCCCGGGGCCTTCGAACTGCCGCTGGCGGCCCGCACCATGGCGGGCTCCGGTCGTTACGACGCCATCATCGCCCTGGGCTGCGTGATCCGCGGGTCCACGCCGCATTTCGACTATGTGGCGGGCGAGGCCGCCAAGGGGCTGGCCCAGGTGCAGATGGAGGCCGACCTGCCGATCAGCTTCGGCGTGCTGACCACCGATTCCATCGAACAGGCCATCGAACGCGCCGGGACCAAGGCGGGCAACAAGGGGGCGGATGCCGCCATGGGGGCCATCGAGATGGTCAGCCTGATGCCGCGCCTGCGCACCGGTTCGTGAGCCGGGATGCCGTGAACGCCGTGACTGAATCCAGCGATTCCAGCAGCTCCGGCCGCCCGCCGCGCGAGGCGTCCCCGGCCGGATCCGGCAAGGGCGGACGCAAGCAGCGCCCGCGCAGCACGCCCGAGCAGCGGGCGCGGCATGCCCGCTCGGTTGCGCGGCGCCGTGCGATGCAGGCGCTTTACTCCTGGCAGCTTACCGGGGACGACCCCAAGAACATCCTGCTCGCGTTCCGCGAGGAGGATGAGCACGCCAAGGCGGATCCCGAATACTTCCGCGAGATCCTGATGGGCGTGACTCGGGCGCAACAGGAACTGGACGCGCGCATGCAGCCCTGGCTGGGGCGCGAGCTCGACCAGCTCGACCCGGTGGAACACGCGCTGCTGTGGATCGGCCAGTGGGAACTGGCCGAGCGCATCGAGCTGCCCTATCGGGTGGTGATCAACGAGGCGGTGGAGCTGGCCAAGCGCTTTGGCGCCGAGCAGTCCCACCGCTACGTCAACGGCGTGCTGGACCGCCTGGCCGCCGAGCTGCGCAGCGCCGAGATCCGTCGCTGAGGCGGGTCCTCCACCATCCGGTGCGCGGTGCATGGCGTCCCCGTCCCTGTCCGAATTCGACCTGATCCGGTGTTACTTCCGGCCGGCCGGCCCCTCCGGGGATCCGGTCGCGGACGCGCGCGTGGTCCTCGGGGTGGGGGACGATGCCGCATTGCTGCGCCCGGACCCCGGCCATGAGCTGGTCGTCAGTACCGACACCGTGGTGGAGGGCCGGCATTTCTTTCCCGATCATCCCCCGGCGAGCCTGGGGCACAAGGCCCTGGCCGCCAGTCTCAGCGACCTGGCGGCGATGGGTGCGGAGCCGCTGGGCGTGCTCCTGTCGCTGGCGGTTCCGCAGGCCGAAGATGCGTGGCTGAGGCCCTTCAGCGAGGGATTCCTGCAGCTGGCGCGGGAAACGCGCGCTCCGCTGGTGGGGGGGGACACCGTGCGCGGGCCGTGTTCCGCGGGGGTCACCGTGCTCGGCCAGGTGCCCGCCGGAGGCGCGCTGCGTCGCGACGGGGCCCGCCCCGGGGACCGGCTCGTGGTGACCGGCGAGCTGGGGGGTGCCGCGGCCGGACTGGCGGCCGAGACCCGACGCCGCGAGGAGAGGGCGGGGCCGCCGGATGCCCGCGCCGCGGTCGTGCAACGACTGTTCTGGCCGCAGCCCCGGCTGGCGGCGGGGCTGGCCCTGCGCGGACATGCGCACGCAGCCATCGATCTGTCAGACGGACTGCTCGCGGACCTGGGCCATGTCTGCGCCGCCTCCGGCTGCGGGGCCCGCGTCGACTGGCCGGCGGTGCCGCTGGATCCGGCACTCGCCGGGGCGGATGCGGCGCTGGCGCGGGACTGGGCCCTGGGCGGGGGCGACGATTACGAGCTGCTGCTGGCGGTGCCGCCGGAGGTGGAGCTGGCACCGCTGGCGGAGGCCGCCGGTGTTGCGCTCCACGTGATCGGGGAGTTCACCACCGGCGACGCCATCCGCGTGGTGGATGCCACCGGCGCCCCTCTGGACGCGGGGCGTTCGGGGCACGATCATTTCGCGGACTGACTGAACAACGAGACGAGGGCCGGACTGCATGGTTCCAGGGATGACGAAAACGACGATGCCGTCGGCACGCACCGTGTTCGGCGACCCCATCCATCTGCTGGCCTTCGGCTTCGGCTCCGGGCTCTCGCGCTGGGCCCCCGGCACTACGGGTTCGCTGGCCGCCCTGGTGCTGTATTTCGCGATCATGAACTTCCCCGAGTGGGCCTATCTGGCGATCACCGTGATCGTGACCATGGCCGGGTTCCACATCTGCGGGGAGAGCGCACGGCGCCTGGGCGTGCACGACCATTCGGGGATCGTGTGGGACGAGTGGGCGGGGATGCTGGTGACCCTGGCCTTCATCCCGCCCGGGATCACCCTGGCGGGTGACGCCGCCGGGCTGGTCTGGGTCGCGCTGGGTTTCTTCCTGTTCCGCCTGTTCGACATCCTCAAGCCCTGGCCGGCACGCTATTTCGACGAGAAATGGCACGACGGTACCGGGATCGTGATGGATGACGTGGTGGCCGGGCTGTATGCGGGTCTCGCCCTGATGCTGATCGTGCTTGCGGCGCAGCAGACCGGACTGGCGGTGGGTGCGCCGCCGGCCTGAGTCGAGGGGAAGGGGGCGGCGCGGCCTACAGGGTCACCGTGACGCCTTCGCGGGCGAGGTGGATGGCCGGTTCGCTCGCGGGGTCCGGCGGCGGATTGCGTTCCAGGGCCCGGGCGAATACGCGCTCGAGTTCAGCGTCGTCGCGCGTCGGCTCGTGGTGGGTCAGCCACACCTGCCTGACTCCGGCCTCGCGCGCGGCCCGGATGCTGGTGTCGTAGGTGCCGTGGCCCCAGCCCGTGCGGCGCGGATATTCCTCGGGAGTATAGGCGGTGTCGATGATCAGGGCATCGGCGCCGCGAAAGAAATCGATGATCGCCGCCCGGCGCTCCTGCACCATCGCTTCGTATTCCGTATGGCCGTCCTCGCCGGGGGCGTAGATGTTGTACGGCCACTCGTGGTCACCGGTGAACACCAGCGTGCGCCCTCCGGATTCCAGGCGATAGGCGAAGTTGAGGACCGGGTGGCCCATGATCATGGGCGTGACGGTCACGCTGCCCACCTGCGTGGTCTGCCCTTCGCGCAGGGTGACATACTCCATGGTGGCCGCCAGCTCGTTGTCGCGCACCGGGAAGAACGCGTAGTCCATCTGCCGCGCGAGGACCTCGTGGATGTCGCGCTGATTCACCGGGTCCGCCGCGCCATGGATGCGGATGCGGTTGCCCGCCACGAAGATCGGGATAAAGAAGGGCAGCCCCTGGATGTGGTCCCAGTGGGTATGGGTGATGAACAGGCTTGCCTCCAGCGGCATGCCCGCCTGCAGTTGTCGGGCCAGCTGGAAGATCCCGGTACCGGCGTCGAGGATGATCAGCTCGTTCTGCGCGCCGCGTACCTCGATGCAGGTGGTGTTGCCACCGTAGCGCACGGTCTGCGGTCCGGGGACCGGGATGGAGCCGCGTACGCCCCAGAAGGTGAATCTCATCGACTGTCCTCCTCGCTCTGCATGAACAGACGGGTGGCTTCCAGCTCCGCGCCCGGGTCGTCCAGGGCCTCCGTCAATTCCGCAAGATCGGCGCCGAAACGCTCGCGAATCGGTCGCGGGAAGGGTTCGATCACCGGATTGCCGGAATCGCCGAAGTCCAGGTGACGCACGATCTGGTTGGCCGCGAACACCGTGTCGCGCAGCAGGCTCCAGTCGCCGTCGTGATCCGGCACGTGATGGTAGCGGACCGCACCGGCCAGCGGAGCGGGCAGGCCCCAGTGTTCGATCAGCAGACCGCCCAGCTCGGCGTGATCCACCCCCAGTCGCCGGGCTTCTTCCCGATGCAGCGGTACAGGGCCGGCGGCCGCGGCCGCGAGGACCGGAGCGTAATCCTCGCCGGCGTGTCGGATCAGCACGATCTTGCCGAAATCATGCAGCAGACCGGCGACAAAATGGTCGGTGTTCTCGCTCTCCGGAACCCCCAGGCGCCGCGCCAGCAGGCGCGCGATGGTGGCCACGCCCAGCGAGTGCTCGAGAAAGCGGCCGGTGTCCATGCCGGCGTCGTTGCGCGTGGGCAGCATGCCGACCGCCGCGATGCTGAGCGCCAGATTGCGCAGAGTGTTGAGGCCGGCGATCACCATGGCCTGGCGCACCGAGCTGACGGGGCGCGCCAGTCCGAACCACGGCGAATTGACCAGCTTGAGGACGCGCACTGTGATCACCGGATCGCGTTCCAGTGCCGCGACCAGCTCACCGGGCGAGCTGTCGGGGTTGGCGGTCAGCTCGAGGATGCGCTGCACCGATGCGGGGAATCCTGGCATGCGGTCGATCAGCCGGGTATAGCGCTTCAGGCATTCATCCCGGGCCATGGTCTGTTCTCCTCGCATTCCTGTAGCGGGTCATTTGCTCTCGCGGGTCCAGCTGCCGTCCCAGTCGGGGGGCGGTGGCTCGCGCCGCAGGTGCTCGATGCGGTCGAGGTACAGCCGGTAGAGTCCGACCCCGGGGTACGCCCCGGTCAGCCGCCGGAAGGCTTTCTCCGCCGCATCCAGATCCGCTGACCGGAATGCGTCCAGGGCCTGCGCCAGCGAATCCAGTTCGGCCTGCAGCTCGGGCGTGTGCTCCGGGGACCGGCAGACCGGCTCGAACACCCGCACCGGCCGATCGCGCCCCTTGACCCGCACGCGGTCCAGCTCGCGCCAGACGAAGCACTCGCCGGTCAGCTCCCGGGTGCGCTCGCCGACGACGATTCCGACTCCATAATACTTGCTACTGCCCTCCAGGCGTGAGGCGAGGTTCACGGCATCGCCCAGTACCGTGTACGCGCGGCGGTATTCCGAACCCATGTCACCCACGTTAACCACGCCGCTGTTGATGCCGATGCCGATATGGATGTCCGGGAGGCCCTGTGCCGTGAAGGCCTCGCGCAGCCGCGCGGTTTCCGCCTGCATCTCGAGGGCCGCCTCCACCGCGTGGGTGGCATGCTCGCGATCGTCCACGGGTGCTCCCCAGAACGCCATGACCATGTCGCCCACGTACTTGTCGATGGTCCCCCGGTGCTCGAAGATGACCCGGGTCATGGGCGTGAAATAACGGTTCAGCAGCCGCTTGAGCTGGTCGGCTTCCAGCGATTCCGACAGACCGGTGAAGCCGCGGATGTCGGAAAACAGGATACTCAGCTCGCGCGAGCGGCCCTCGAAGTCGAAGGCCTCCGGATGCTCACTCATCTGCTCCACCAGCGCGGGCGGCACGTACTGCCCGAACATCGCCTTCAGCCGGTGCCGGGTGCGCGCCTCGAACAGAAAGCCCCAGCCGAGATTGAACACCGCGATCAGCACTACCGCCAGCAACGGGGACGCCAGATCCAGCACCAGGCCATGCGCCGACCACAGCCATGCGGTGAACGCGAGCAGGACACCGCCGGCGGCCAGGGACGCCGCAAGCTGGCGCAGCGGCGCCAGACGGGGCAGGACCAGGGCCAGCAGTCCGCCGGCCACCACCAGCATGGACAGGTTGGCGCCCGGGGCCCAGGCCGGTTCGGTGAGGAAGGCCTCGTCCAGCATCGCCGCGATCAGGTTGGCGTGGATCTCCACTCCGGGGAACACCGCGTCCATCGGGGTCGCGCGCAGGTCGAACAGCCCCGGCGCCGTGGTCCCCACCAGCACGATCGCCCCGGGCGGGATGCGCTCCGCGGGGTCGTCTTCCAGTACCTGCCAGGCCGATATGTACGGAAAGCTTCCGGGGGGGCCGCGGTACGGCACCAGCATGCGGCCCCGGCCGTCGACCGGTACCGTCAGATGGTCGTCGAGGTGCAGCGCCTCCGGATGCTCGCGCCGGTCGATGGTCTCGGTGGTCAGGCGGGCCTCTTCCAGGAACAGGAACTGGCGCACGGTCTCCGTGGCCAGCGAGCCGTACAGCTCTCCGTCGATGCGTGCCAGCAGCGGGGCGCGGCGCAGGGTGCCGTCGGCATCGGGGAGCAGGCTGAAGAACCCGGCCGTCGCGGCCGTTTCGCGCAGCACCGGCAGCGGCGCGCTGTAGCCACTGGCCGGAGGCAGGGCCAGCGTCTCCACCGCAAGTGGTTCTGCCAGCGGCAACGGCTCGGGGAGGGCACCCGAACGCGACCGTTCCCGCGCGTGGAAGACATAGCCCAGGACCACCTCGCGGTCTTGCAGGGCCCGCGCGAGCCGGTGGTCACCGTCGAGTTCCGGCGCCAGCCGGTCCAGCCGGGCCTGCAGCGAGGCGTCTTCCGGCAGGTGTTCACGGACGGCCTCGACCGGATTGCGCTCGGCCTCGGCGAACAGGATATCGAGTGCGATGACCCCGGCCCCCGCCGCATCGAGGCGTTCGACCAGCTCGGCGATCCGCCGGCGCGGCCAGGGCCACTGGCCCTCGTGTTCCAGCGAGGCCTCGTCGATGTCGACGATGACAATGGGAACCTCCGAATCGGTGGCCCCGCGGGCGGGCGGATGGGCCTGCATACGCAGGTCATAGACCAGCCGTTCGACCCGGTCCAGCGCCGGGGTCACCCCCGGGAGCCCGGTCACCTGCGGCAGGGCCAGCAGCGCGACCAGCAGGCCCCCGAGGACCGTCGCGAACCGGCGGGAGCGGGCGGGGCTCACTAGTCCTGTTCGAAGGCGATCACACCGGTGCCGACGAACTGACCGTCCTCACGGATCTCGTAACCGGCGATGGCGCCCTCCGCGTCGGAGCCGACGAAGCGGCCTGCGAGCCGACCCTGGACATTGGTGCCGTACTCGAGCGGGATGCCGTCTGCGTGGAACTCCGTGATCGCGACCGAACCCCCGGTGGTCTGCAGCTGCTCGCCACCTCCGAATTCCAGGGTAGCGCCGATCGTCGCGGCGCCGAAATCGACGGCCAGAGAGCCCGCGTCGATTGCGAACATGCCCGTTCCCTCAATCCCCACATGCGAGTAGCTGGCCGTTCCCGTTCCGGGGAGATTGGCCGGGTCATGGATGACCTCGGTGGAGGTGATCCAGGTGAAGCTGTCGTTTCCGCCCGAATCGTAGGGTTCGATGTCGTTGAGTCGCTGGACGTCGGCATCCGTCCACCGGCCCCAGGAGACCGACGCGTCGCCGATCTCCGCGGTCCCGGTGGTCCCGGTGTCGTCACTGTCCACCACGAAGGTCTCGATCGCCAGGTCCGGGTCCAGGAATGCCTCACCGTCCTCTGCCTGGAGCAACTGCCGGTCGTCACCCAGGCTCAGCGGCGATTGCAGGAAGCGGCCGGCGTAAAAATCGAGAGTGCCCGGCTCCGAGTACTGGCCGGTTACGAACCCGTAGGAATCGGGATCCGCGACCTCGGGCGGTTCGGTGGCGTCGGTAAAAACCTCCCGGTCGTGTTCCAGCAGGGCGGTCTCGCCGAAGCCGTCGTCCGCGGTGCGGGCCACCGGGCGTCCGGCTTCGCCCCAGCGGTCTTCCGACGGGCCCGGGGCCGCGCCCGGGTCCGTGGTGGCGGTGGGCTCGGTATCGGGATCGTCGGCCATCGCCCGCTCGACGTCGCCCTCGAAGGCGTCGAAGAAGAAGTCCGGGAGTTCGTCACCCTGCAGTGCCTGCGGGGCGGAATCCGGGTCGCGGATGTAGGCGGCATCGCGCGCGGTGCCCGCGGTGATCTCGACGCGCCCGTGCGGGTTCTCCACGTACAGCGCGCCTCGGCGAACATGCACGTACAGGTCGTCACCGCGGGTGAAGGCGTCGAAGGACGTTCCGCGGATGCCGATGGTGCCGGCGCGGGTCTCGACCCTGTAGCCATCCCCGGCGACCGCGCCGGTGATGGTGCGCAGGCCGCCCTGCAGCAGGCGTTTGATGCTGCGGTCCGCGTCGTCGGGACCGGCTTCGGGGGCGTGTTCCAGGGTATCGATGTAGAGTTCGCTGGATTCGCTCAGGGAAAGGATCTCCCCGTCGATCATCCGCAGCTGGGCACGCCCGCCCTCCGGTGTCCGCACGGTGTCGTGCACGTAGACTTCGGACCGCCGCGCCAGCTCGCGCGGGTCCTGGTCGCGGTACTCGGCGGTCACGCCGGTGGTGGCCACCAGCACGCGCCCGGCGTCCTCGCGCTCGGCTGCGCCGGCTACCGGCGGGCCGGCCAGGAGGAGGACGGCGGCCAGCATGGCCGGAATGGCCTGCGCGAACGGAAAACGGAATCGGGACGGGTTCATGGTGGTCACCATTCGCGGCGCACGCCGGCGGTGACCTGCGTGCGGCGGTAAGAATAGAGATCGAGGCTGGAATCGTTGTCGGCGTGTTCCACGCTCAGTTCCAGCCGCCAGTCAGGAGCGGGATCCCAGGCCCAGCCCAGTCGGGCCCGGTTCAGCCGATCGCGGCGCCGGTCGAGGAACGCGGGGTCGTCTTCGCGGTGACGGCTGACGAGATGGTCCAGACGCAGGTCGATCCGGTGGTGTTCGTCGACGGCCCAGCCCGCACCCGCCTGCAGTCCGGCATAGCGGCGTCCGAAGTGCTCACCGCGCGAGCGGCGGGCGCGGTCTTCCCCCCCCAGCGTCCCGCCGAACACGCGCAGCCGGGGGTCGGGGCGCCAGCTGACGCGGGCACCGGCCGCGACCCCGTCCACATCGCGGGCGTCGGCGGGCTTGTGCTGCACCCGGCTGACCTGCCCGAACAGGGTGTACTCCAGCGGCCGACCCGGGCGCAGGGTCCATTCGGCGCCGGCCGTGGCCCGGGTATTGCGGACATCGTCGTCGCGGCGGGTGTGACGCAGTTCCAGGGGCAGGGTCAGGCGCCAGCCGTCTCCGAGCAGTACCGGCCCGCCGCGCAGCCGGGCGGTGTAGCGGTCGAAGTCGCGTT
>NZ_ATUL01000028.1:0-36731 GCF_000420185.1 Thioalkalivibrio sp. ALR17-21
GGCCTCCTACAGGCCAAACCCGGCCGCGTAGGAGGCCGGCCCTCCGGCCGATGGGGCCGGGCCTGATGCCCGATCGGCCAGGGGGCTGGCCTCCTGCTTTTTCAGGCGATTGAGCCCGCCGCGGAAGGCCCGCGCGCGGAACCCGGCCCGCTGCATGCGCTCGGCGATCACCGCCGAATTGCTGCCGCGCTGGCAGTAGAGCACGTATTCGCGGTCGGCGGGCCAGTCGGCGAACGTGTGCAGCAGGGTGTCGGCCGGGTGGTTTTCCGCCCCCGGCCAGTGCCATTGCCGGTAGGCCTCCGGTGGCTGGCAGTCGATCACCGTGGCCCCCTCGGGGATGCGGTCCACGAAGATCCCTTCGCTCCCGTCCGCGACCCCGTCCGGTCCGTCATCCGCCGCCAGCGGATCGCGCTCGCACACCGCGTCGATCGCCTGCTGCAGAATGGCCGGATCCAGCGCCGCCTCGGCGCGTTCAATGCGCGAGGTGCGGCTCTCGACCAGCGGCGGCTGCTCCGACAGCGCGCAGAACTCCGGCACCCGCTCGCACAGCTCGAAGGTGCCGATCGCCCGCGCCCGGTCGGTGATCTCCTGCTTGTCGAAACCGATCAGCGGGCGCAGCACCGGCAGCGTAGCCGCCGCGTCGATGGTCTGCAGATTGGACAGGGTCTGCGAGGACACCTGACTCAGGGCCTCGCCGGTGACCAGGGCCTCGGCCCCGCTGCGCGCCGCCACCGCCTCGGCCGCGCGGTACATCAGCCGTTTGAGCACGATCTGCCACATGTCGCCCGGAAGGCTGGCGCGCAGGTCCTCCACCACTGCCTCGAAATCGACCACGTACAGCCGCGGACGGGTGCCGTGCGCCCAGTCGCTCGCCAGACGCCGCGCGATCGCCGCCACCATCGCCTCGTGGGTGGCCCCGCCGAGGTTGCAGAACACGAAATCCGCCGTGGTGCCACGACGCATCATGTACCACGCGGCCACCGCCGAATCGAAGCCCCCGGACAGCAGCACCAACGTGCGCCCCTGCACTCCCAGCGGCAGCCCGCCGGCCCCGCGCCGCCGCTCGCTGAACAGCCAGGCCCGATCCTCCTGCAGATCGATGCGCACGGTCACGTCGGGCGCATCCAGGTTCACCCGCCCGGGGCCATTGAGGGCCGCGCCCGCCTCGCGCTCGATGCGGGTGGCCGACACGCGCTTGGTCCCCTGGCGCTTGCAGCGCACCGCGTAGGTCCGGCCGCGCACCGCCTCGGTGAAATGCCGCCGCACGCCGTCGACGATGGCCTCCAGCTCGGGTTCGACCTCGGCCACCACCGGCGAGAAGGTGCTCAGGCCGAATACCCGCGGCAGGATCTCCAGCACCCGCTCGCGCTCCGCCGTGCGCAGCAGCAGACGCCCCTGCGCGGTGGCCAGACGATGCGGAATCCCTTCCAGTGCCTTGCGCAGGTTGCGCTGCAGGATGCGGGTGAAATGGCGCCGCGTACCGGGCGCCTTCAGGTGGATCTCCGGCGCCTGGCGGAGAATGATCAGATCGGATTCGGCAGTCATTCGTTCGCGGGGTCTTCACCCGTCAGCAGTTCATCCGGCGCCGGCCGCAGATAGCTCTGCCGGCGCACCCAGTCCAGTTGCAGCGCGTCCGCATCTTCCCGCAGCCGGCGCACCACCGACATGCGGTCCCGGCGACCCGCGCCGAAGTCCTCGATGGCGGCCTGCAGGTCCGCGCGTTCGTCCGCGGCCAGATATTCGCGGAAATGCCCCAGCAGGTGCTGCAGCACGTTCACGTGGGCGCCGCGCGTGGTCCCGCGCGCCAGCGCCCGGGCAAACACCTCTGCATATTCGGCCGCCAGCTCCGCGCGCGGACGCGTCCCGGCGGCCGCCACCAGGCGACCCAGGCGGTCGTAGTCCGGCCGGCCATGGGCCAGCAGCAGCATCTTCTCGCGCGCATGGAAGGCCGACAGGTCACCGGCGGTCCACTCGCCGGCCAGGCGTTCGCGCAGCCGCGCCAGGGCGAACAGCCGGATCACGAACGCCTCGCGCGCCGTTGCATCATGCAGCGCGGTCTCGTCCACCAGCAGCCGCGACGGGGCAGCCGTTTCCAGCGCGGCTGCGAACAGCCCCGGACGCGGCTCGCGCTGGCCGTTGACCGGCACCGCGCGCCCGCAACTGGGCGAGCGCGCCTTCAGAACGTAGCCATCCGGACCCGCGGGCCCTTCCAGTTCCGGCAACCGCCCATCGACCCAGGCACGCAGGGCCGGCGCATGGTCCTGCCCGCTCTCGCGTCCGCGCAGACGCAGCCGTTCGCCGGGGCCGCGCTCCAGTTGCATCGGCTCGCGTGGCGTGCCCAGACCGGCCTCGGCCTCCGGACACAGGGCCACGGGCTCCACATGCGGGAGCAGCACCTGCGTCAGCCAGTCGTCGCGGCGGTGACCGCCATCGTAGCGCACACGCTCGCCCAGCAAGCAGCGCGAGACCCCCAGACGGGGTCGTGGCGGGACAGTGTCGGGATCGTTCATCGTTGCGCGCCGTAGCCTTCCACCGGCCCCGGTTCTCGGTACTTCGGAGCACATATGGTAGGCGCCCCCGAAGGTCAAAGGAAATGGAAACCTCCGGGAAAGTGCGTCGGCAGGGTCCGGCCGAGCTCTGGCGGGCCTCTTCGCACGGTGACCCGTCGCTACAAGGACGGCGTCGAGGTGCGACCCGCCTTGCGGGCATACATCTCGCGATCGGCGCGCCCCAGCAGCGTATCCGGATCACCGTCTCCCGGGCCGCGGGCCCAGCCCAGGGTCATCGCGGGCGTCACCGCCCCCGCGGCCAGCTGTGCCGGCGGCCGGCTCACCGCTGCTTTCAGCCGCTCGCCAGCCGTGTCCGGCGAGGCCTCGCCCGCCAGCAGCACGGCGAATTCATCGCCGCCCACGCGCGCCACGCACGCGGTCTCCGGAACCGCTTCTTCCAGCCGCCGGGCCACCACCCCCAGCAGCTCATCCCCCGCAGCATGCCCCAGGCGGTCGTTCACCGGCTTGAAATGGTCCAGGTCGATGAAGGCCACCGAGAACGTTTCGCCGGTCTCGCGGCCGCGCTCGATCGCGTCCTCCAGCCGTCGATAGAAGGCACGGCGGTTGGGCAGGCCGGTCAGGGGATCGTGCGTGGCCTCGTGCTCCAGCCGACGGCCGGCTTCCTCCAGCCGGGAGGCCTGTTCACGCAGGTCATGATGCATCGCCACCAGCGTCCGGCGGGTCACCAGCGTCAGGGCCAGGGCAAACAGCACGCCGCCTCCCCCGAACACCAGCATGAACCGCTGCGTATTGGCCCCGACCTCGCGCGCACGTTCGGCCGCGGCCTCCATCTGCGCCCGCTCGTGGGCACGCAGTGCCTCGATCGATGCATCGAATTCGCGATCCAGGTCGAACAGGCGCTCACTGAGGATCGCCATCGCAGGCTCGATCTCGTCGCGCGATGCCAGGTCCACGACCTCGTCCTGCAGCTCCACGATCTCGGGGATCAGCGCATCCTGCTCCTCCAGCCGCTCGCGGGCCACCGCCTCGGTCACGCGCTCGTCCAGGGCCGCGCGAACCTCACCGACGCGGTGACCCCAGCGGTGGTACTCCATCAGCAGGTCGTCACGCTCGAACGGATCATCCGTCAGCACCTGATTCACCATGGTCTGGTGCCGGTTGTAGGCCGCCTCGAGCAGATCGGACGCCAGCTGGATCCGCTGGGCCCGTTCCTCGGTCATGTGGTGGAGCTCGTCCAGCAGCCGCTGGTTCTGCCAGACGCTGTTGGCCACCACCACGAGCATGCCCGCCAGCAGGATCACGAACGCCAGGGTGATGGCACTCACCAGCCGCCCGCCAATCCGCTTCACCCTTTGCGAAAACTGCATGCGCTCCCCGCCCGCTGCGTGCCTCCGGCACTATTCGAACGCCATCACACCCCGGCAACACAACCGCGCAAACCGGGCGGTATTGAGCCCTCCCCCGGCCGATGGCCGAAGCCACTGCTGACAGTCGCACTACCAGCTCTGCCGGAAGGTAATCCCCGCCGCGTGGACGTCATCAGAACTCGCGAATTCCCCGTGATAACCGACATCCACCCGACTTCCTTCACCGAAACGGGCACTCAGTCCCGCATTCACGTGGATCCGGTCACGACTGAGTTCCGGCCCCTCAATGGTGAACCGTTGCTCGGGTGCCCCGTCGAAAGCCGTGCGCATCTCGCTGGCCCGGTCACCGTGTTCCTGCAGCCAGGCCACCTCGACGTTCGGAACCAGTTCCGCCCCGCCCGCGGTTTCGAAATGCTGGTCCAGATTCACGCCCAGCCGGGTCCGCAGCGAATGCTCGCGCTCGCTGTCCACCTGCAGGTTCGCCTGGCCGGCGCCGGATTCGGTGAACGACTCGCGGCTCTGCTGCTGATAATCCAGCCCGGCGAATGGCGACACGCGGGTCCGCTCTCCGACGTCGAAGCCGCGCCCGAATTCCACGCCGGCCCCAACGCCCGTCGCGGAATAGGACGCCTCCGCGGTGTCACCGGTCAACGCAACGTCGCGATCGGTTTCGGCGTCGTGGTAACTCGCACCAATATCACCGCGCACGTAATAGCCGTTGCGTTCCCAGCCGCCGTAGACGGCCACCTGCCAGGAATCCACGTCGATGTCGGCCGCCCCACTGTCCGCGGTTGCCCGGCTGAAGCCGAGGCCGACCCCCATGAAGCCGTCTTCTCCCAGGGACGTGTCAGCCCCCAGCGCAATGCCTCCGAAACTGTAGTCCGAGCCGGCCGCACCGGAGGTGTCATCGATCTCTCCCTGACCGCCCTGGGCACGCACCCACCAGCGGCGATCCGATTCCGGCGTACTCGTTGCCGAAGCACCGGACGGCCTGCCCGCGGAGGCCCATTGCGTACCGGCCAGGTCGGACAGACTTGCCACCTCCCCGGCGGCCGGAGCGACTGTACCCCCCATGCGTCCCCGAAGCAGACCCCGGAAACGCTGGTCACTGCGCATGCCGACCTGCTGGGCATGGGTATGATCCGCACCGCTCAGAGAATCCAGGCCGGCACGGGCACCGTGCGTATCCCGGACCAGCAGCGAATCCACCAGCGCGGAAACGCGTTCGTCGCCGGCCAGTTCATCGAGGGCCCCCGCGACGGCTCGCTGGTTGGCGGTTTCCGCCGCGCTCTCGAACACCGCCACCCGCGACAGGGTCAGCTGCACCCCGGTATCGGAGTACGCCACCGAGGTATCCAGGAAGGCAAAATCGTCGGAGACCTCGTCAAAGCTGCCGTCCACGCCGTCTTCCGCGGTCAGCACGGTGTGGGTGATTTCGTCGCCCTCGAACAGACGGCCATCTCCGCCGTTTTCTTCGGTGACGTGGAGCCGCACCCCGTCCTCGATGGTCAGCTCGCCGCCAACGCCGGTATGGTCCGCCTCCGATCCGTCCTCGGAGACTTCCACCACATGGACGCTGTCCGATTCCAGCGTCATGTCGCCGGCCACCGCGAGCGTGCCCACCGAGTTGCCGGGCCGCACCTGCCCGCCGGACGCCACGTTCAGGTCGCCCACGGTGCCGGTGCCGGAGATTACCGCGCCGGCGTGCACGGTGACCGCCGAATCGGCCATGGAGCCGTTCACGCGCAGATTGCCTCCAGCCACGTCCGCATCGCCGCTCAGGTCGTGTTCGCCCTCGATGACGGTCATGCCGGAGCCCGCGTGCACCACATCGAGGTCGCCGGAGAGCGTCACCGGGTCTCCTCCGGCGGTGCCGTCGGAGGTCAGGTGATAGTCCTCCTGACCGTGCGTGAGGCTCAGGGTGGCGCCGTCTCCCATTCCTTCGATCCGTTCGGCCTCCACGACCCCGGCGGCGTCCGCGCCGCCGATCTCCAGGGTGGCGTCGCTGTCCGCTCCCGCACCCAGGGCCACGGCGGCACCGGCGCTGATCCGGCCGCCCTCGGCGACCTGCACGGTGCCTGTGGAATCCCGCCCCGCAGCGACCTCGAGCATGCCGTCCATCGCCCACTGCGAGCCCTCACCGGTGACCGCGGCCTGCCCGCCGGCTTCAGCGAACCGGGCAACCGAGCCACTGCCGGACTGCACCTCGGCGCCGTCGGCGATCACCAGTTCGCCTTCACCAAAGGTGCCTGCCGTCAGGCGCCCGTCGACCTCCAGGCGGGCGGCGTTACCCGCCACCGTCGTACTGCCTTCGGCCGAGTCCGCGTACCCGATGTCCAGTGCCCCGGCGCCGAGCCGCGCACCCCGTTCGACTTCGACCCGGCCCTGCCCGCCGTCACCGACGATCAGGTCGTCCGCGATATCGACGTGGGTCCCGTCGCCGCTGGCGTGCATGCGACCGCTGCCGGTCCCGGCGGCCCCGATGTAGGCAAAATCACTGACCAGCTCACCTCCGGACCGAAGCTCCAGTTCACCCTCGCCGGCGGCACCGACCCGCAGGCCGCCATCGTTCTCCCAGCGGGAACCGGCACCCTGAACCCGGGCATGGCCGGCAGCGTTCTCATATTCGCCGAGGGTGGCACCACCATCCCGCACGGTCGCGCCGTCCTCCACGCCAAGGCGGGCCGTGCCACCATCGATGCCCACGCGGGTCTCCGCACCCGCGTGGTCGATGGACCCGCCGTCCAGCAGCAGTTCGCCGGCCTCGACGTCCGTGCCGCCGGCATGATCCGCATCCCCCGAGAACAGCAGGGTCCCCTCTTCGGTCTTGGTGAGCGCGCCGGAGCCCGTAATGTCCGCGCGGATGTCGGCATGGCTGGCGAGCACGCGGATCTCGCCTTCGTCGGATGTCTCGAGCTCGCCGTCACCCCGCAGGCGATAGCCGCTGTCGACGAACTGCATGCCCTCGAAGGCCTGGGTGCCCTCGACCTCGACGGTGCCGCCGCGATAGGGGTCGGCGTCCTTGAACACGGCGTGCTGCCCGCCCCAGGCGACGGCGATCTCGCCGCCATCGTTCAGCCAGTCAGACCCGTCCTGAGTCCAGGTACCATCGCCACCCTGCCAGTGCTGCAGGCTGTCGTCGCCTTCCAGGCCGATGAACAGGTCCAGCCGGTCATCGCCGTACTGCAGCTCGTGCAGGACATCCTCTTCCAGTTCCGGCAGGTCGCCGACGGCCAGATCGCGGTCATTCAGGTCTCCCTCCCAGGTCATCAGGCGGTAGTAACCGAGCCCGGGATCGCCGGCATCCGGGGCCTCGCTGGCGCGCAGATCCAGGGTCCCGTCCAGGGTCAGGTCGCCAGCGACCTCCACGCGGCCGCTCACACCGTCGGCGGGGTTTTCTTCGCCCGGTTCTCCCAGCGCCACATCCAGCGTGGCGTCCGGGTCCAGTGCCAGATCGCCGTCGATCCGCAGTGCCCCGGCCCCGGCTGAAAGGTCCATTACGCCACCGTCCTCGACGCGGGTCGCACCGACCGTACCGTCGCCGGTCAGCGTGGCGTTGTCGGTGACCGTGGTGGCGGATCCCCCCAGATCACCATCGACCCGCAGCACGCCGGATTCCACACGGGTCTCGCCTTCCAGCGCCTGAGCCCCGTCGACCGCGAGCGTGCCCTCACCACGCTGGACGAGATCGCCCTCGCCCTCGAGTGCGCCGCCGAACACGACCGTATCGGCGCGATCGAATACCAGCGTGCCGTCATTGTGTACGTCGCCATCGAGCGTCCCGGCCTCACCGCCGTCCCCCACCTGCAGGGTGGCGCCTTCGATGAGGGTCTCTCCGGGCGCCACGTCGCCGGTGAGCACCAGGGTCCCGTCGCCGGCATGCACCAGGTCACCATCGCCGGTCACGTCCCCGTCCAGGGTCACGGCGTCGCTGCGGTCCATCCGCAGGGTGCCCGGCTCCAGCAGTTCCACGTCGCCGGTCAGCCGACCCTCGGTTCCGCCATCGCCCACCTGCAGGACACCGGATTCGACACGGGTGCCGCCGGTGTGCGTGGCCTCGCCGGTCAGCACGGCAGTACCGCCTTCGGTCTTGTACAACTCGCCATCACCGGTGATGTCCACCGCGATCTCGGCGCGGTCCGCCAGCACCCGCAGTTCACCGTCCTCGTCGGCGTCGGGGGCGATGGCCCCTGGTCCTTCCAGGCGGTAATCCTCGTCGACGAACTGCAGGCCCTTGAACGACTGGGTGCCCTCGACCTCAACGGTCCCGCCCCGATAATCCCCTTCGTCCCGGAACACGCCATGGTTGCCGGCCCAGGGAACGGCGACCTCGCCGCCATCGTTCATCCACTGCTCGGAGGCATCGCTCCAGGTCCCGTCCCCGCCCTGCCAGTGCTGCAGGGTGTCATCGCCGGCCACCGCCACATGCATGTCCAGATACCCGCCTTCCGGGTTCAGCAGAAAGAGGGCCCCCTCGTCCAGTTCCGGGCTCTCGCCGATCTCCAGTTCGTTGTCGGTGAGCGCGCCCTCCCAGGTCATCAGCCGGTAATACCCGAACCCGGCGTCGCCATCGTCCCCATCCTCGCTCTGACGCAGGTCCAGCACCCCGTCCAGGGTGAGATCGCCCGTCACTTCGATGCGGTCGCTGGTACCGGCATCCGGCTCATCCTCGCCGGGTGCGCCCAGGGCGAAATCGAGCCGCGAATCGGGCGAAAGCAGCAAATCGCCGTCCACGGTCAGGCTGCCGACCGAATTGCCCGGATCCAGGCGACCCCCATCTTCCACGGTGGTATCCCCCAGGGTTCCGCGCCCGGCCAGCGTGCCCCCGTCCAGCACGCGCGCCGAGGCCGCACTCAGATCCGCATCCGCCACCAGGGTGCCGGACTCCACCCGGGTCTCGCCGGTGTAGTCCTGTTCCGAGTCCAGGATCAGCGTGCCCTCGCCACGCTGCACCAGGTCACCACCCCCCGAGACGTCCGCCTCAACCGTGTACTCGTCGGCGCGGTTGAAGGCCAGCACGCCGTCGTTCTCGACCGGGGCGGTCAGGCTGCCTGTATCTTCGCCAGCCCCCAGCTGCAGCGTGCCCTCCAGGATCTCCACCCCGCCTTCGAAATCGTAATCGCCGGTCAGGATCGTCGTACCCTCCCCGCGCTGGCGCACATCGAGCGTGCTGGAGTCATCGTTTCGGGCGTTCAGTGCAACGGCTGAACCTTCGACAGTGCCGTCCCGCGTGAAGTGGTAGTCATCCTCGTCGTGGTGGAACTCCAGCAGGTTGTCTCCATCTCCATATTCGATACCCTCCCTCGCATCGACGATACCGGCTGCATCGCCCTCACCAAGCCGCAGATGCCCGGTCGACGAATCCTGCCGCCCGAGGGCAACGAGGTCCATGCCGGCCACGGCGCCATCGGCCAGCAGGGCCACGCCATCCCCCGATTCTCCGACAGCAAAGTGGTACCCACCCTCGAGCCGGGTCCCTTCGCTATAGGCCTCAAGGGTTCCCTGGCCCCCGGATTCCGTACCAAGCCGCACGTTCCCCTGTAATCGGGCGCCGTCCTCCACAACAACGACACCTTCGCCCTCGACGCCGACATCAAGCCCGCTGGTAATGTCGACGAGGGTGTCCGCACCAGAAACGCGCAATTCCCCGGCACCGTCCGATTCGATCCCCATGTGCATGTACCTCGCGCGGAGCAAGGCCCGATCCGGATCTCCGTTCCGGACGACCATACTCCCGGTATCGGACTCACCGAGGCGTAGCGGGCTGTCGCCAGCCACTTCCAGGATCGAATAATCCACCAGCAGCGAGCCTTCTCCATCACGACCCACCGTCATCTCGTCCTCGACGCGCACGCTGCCCTGGTCCACGATCTCCAGCGTCCCGGAGCCCTCGTGCCCGATGATCAGGCGATGGTCGACTTCCAGCGAACCTCCACCCTCGACCCCGACCCGTGCGTCGTGTGCATCTTCGCCAAGAAAGAGTTCGTACACGTCCACAAGTCCGCGGTTTTGCGCCACCACCTCCCCGGCATCGACCCTCAGACTGTCGCTGCTCCATCGGGCGTCCGTGCCATCGACCAGCATCCGGGTGTCCTCGTGGTGCAGTCGCCCCTCATCGGCGTTCACGACGCCATCCGGGCCTACACGAAACGTGCTGTCGCTCCTGACGTCCACATTGCCAATCTCGAATGTGCCGTCCTCCATTGCCAGCGCACCGTCATCCACGCGGGTCCATCCGGTATAATCGTGTGACCCCACCAGGGTGGTTGTTCCGCTGCCGATATGCCGGACCCGCAGATCCTCCCTCAGCAGGGTCGGGACACCATCTGCCGTGCCGTCATCGGTGAAGTAATATTCGTCGGCCGCGTGACTGAAATCGACCAGGCTGTGACCGGGGCCGCCCCGTACCGCAAAGTCATGGACCTCGGAACTCACACCCACGGTACCGGGGTCGCCCCCTGCGGCCCCAATCTCGAGGACGCCTGTCCCATCCTCGTCGTGAGCGAGGATCAGGTCCCATTGCACGTCCACATGACCGCCGTCAGTCACTCGCACCAGGCCCTGCTTTGGGCCATCGGCGGACCGGGGATCCCCACCGACCCAGACATCTCCGGCGATCTCCCAGACGGAATCCTCGCCGCTGACCACAGCCTGGCCTGATCCGCTAGAGCCGAGGGTCACAGACTCGTTGTCCAACCCATGGTCTGCCGTCACCAACGTGGCGCCGTCCTCGACGTAGAGACGGCCGGTTCCGTCACTGCCAACAAAAAGCAGGTCGGATGTAAGCGTAGAACCCTCCCCTCTAATACGCACTTCGCCATAACCACCTTCTGCAGCAGCGAGACGTACCATGCCATACGGATCCCCCTCCCCCTCGGCGATCACGGTCAGGGAGGCACCATCCTCGATGGTGAGGGTCGGGGTATCCGGGTTGCTGGCCCCCACCTCCAGATATTCGATGGTCGGGTGGTTGTCTCCAAACAAGCGAGGCGCATGAACCCCTTCGTCTTCAGGGTCAACGATGTACACCTCGTCCCCTGGGGCCGGAACGCGGGGCTCAGACCAGTTCTCGCTGCTCATCCAGTTCTCGCTCGACTCACCCAGCCAGCCAATCTCGTCATTCGCAGCGACCGGTGTGAGCCCACCGAATGCGAGCACGAGTCCGGCCAGTGCTACACCTCCCGAGGATGGAAGGGCGGACTGGGTCTGCCGGCTACGCCCCTTGCAATGGCCGCGGGCGATTTCGGCGGCGACCTGCCAGGTTCCAAGAGCGCGATTGAAGACGAGGCGGAAAGTCTGGTTCATGGTGTCCGTTCTCCGTTGGAGTTCCGTTTTTTCGTCCGCTGCCCGCATGCAGCCCGGGCGTTCTCATGAACTCGTCAAACTGCCGCCGGCCCCCGGACGCTGCCTAGGAACAATCGGGAACAGAATGTATACTCCTTTGGAAACAGTGCTTTGGATGGATCCAGAGATGCCCGGACCCCGCAACACCCCGCAGACATGAACCCGGCCCGCGCGCGTCGCGGCCCGCCGGAAACGTCGGTGACAGTGGTCTTCGCGCTGGTGCTCGCCCTGCTGTTCGGGCTTTCGGCCCCGACTGTGAATGCCGATACCCCGCCCCTCGACACCGGGGAGGGCGTACACACCCTGGACGGCCCCTGGGAGTTCTTCTGGCAGAAGTTTCCGGCACCGGGCGCGGAGGACGAACCGGACGCCCGCATGAACCTGCCCGGGAGCTGGACCGGGCTGACCATCGACGGAACCGCCCTTCCCGCTGCCGGCCATGGCGGCTTTCGTCTGCGCGTGGCACTGGAAGACCCGCCCGCACGAGTGGTGCTGCGCGTGCCCATGGTGTATTCGGCCTACCACCTGTATGTGGATGGCGAACGGGTGGCGCAGGTGGGCGAACCCGGGAGCTCGGCCGACGAGAGCCGCCCGGACTACGGCGAGCGGCGCGTGGTCATCGACGACCCCGGCGAGGAGCTGGAGCTGCTGTTTCACGTCAGCAACTTCACCTCGCGCGCGGCGGGCTTCCCGCACCCCCTGGAGCTGGCCACCCCCGAAGTGATGGAGCACAACGTCGCGCGCGAGCTGGTCGGCAATGCGGCCCTCTCGGGCGGACTGATCCTCCTCGGGCTGTCGCAGCTGGTGCTGTTCCGCCTGCGGCAGAACGAGTCCATGTACCTGTTCTTCGGCATCGCGATCGTCGCCTGGGGCCTGCAGACCGCGCTGACGGGGCAGCTGCTGGTGCATATCGGCTGGCACCTGCCAATCGAGATCGCGCGTCCGCTCGACGGCCTGACCGCCCTGACGGCGGCGGCCTTCTATCTCCTGTTCCTGTCGTCGCTGTTCCCGCGTGAACTGCCCATGCGCTACACGCGCTGGGTGCTGGCCCCGCTGGTCATCTATCTGGCCATCACCCTCCTGGGCTCGGAAATGACACGCAGCGAAGCCGTGGGCTGGCTTCTCTATTTCCTCACCGGGATGCTGGCGCTGGCCCTGGCGTTCGTGGCACGGGCCTGGTGGCGGGGGGTGCCGGACGCGGGTCCCATCCTGCTGGGCTCCGCAGTCGTCGCCGCTAGTGCGATCCTGCAGATCCTGTGGTTCAACGAGATGGGCATTCGCAACGCGGTCGCCAATACCGGCGTCCTGGCTGCGGTGGCACTGCACGCCATCACCCTCTCGCGCCGCTACGCGCGAGCCTTCGAACGCAGCCAGCAGCTGGAATCCGAGCTGCGCCGCGCGAACCGCCTCAAGGATGACTTCCTGGCCAGCACCTCCCACGAGCTGCGCACCCCGCTCCACGCCATGATCGGCATGGCCGAATCACTCCCGCGCGACGATCCGCGCCAGGCGCAGGCCCTCGACCTGATCCAGTCCAGCGGTCATCGCCTGACCCGGCTGGTGGACGACATTCTCTCGTTCACGCGCCTGAAACACGGTGACCTGCACATCCGGCCCGAGGCGATCGCGCCGGCCCCGCTTCTGCACACGGCCGCGGAATCCGTGCGCCCCCTGCTCGGTGACCGGCCGGTGGCACTGGAAACCGAGATCGAGGCGGATCTTCCGGCGGTACGGGCCGACGCCGACCGCCTGCATCAGGTGCTGTTCAACCTGCTGGGCAACGCGGTGAAATACACCGATGCGGGCCGCATCGTCCTGCGGGCGCGCCGCGAGGGTGAAACCGTCTGTGTGGAAGTCGAAGACACCGGAAGCGGGATCGCCGAACTGGATCCCGAACGTCTCCAGGAACCCTACGAACAGGGCCACGAATCCACCGATACCGGACGCGGCGGGGTTGGTCTCGGACTGGCCATCAGCCGGCAGATCCTGGAGCGCCACGGCGCCCGCCTGGAGCTCTCCGGCGGAGCGGACGGCGGGACCCGGGCCCGTTTCTGCCTGGAGATCGCTCGCTCGGCCGTCCCCTCTGTCGGCCCGACGTCGACCACTGCGGCGCAGCCCACCGACCCGGAACCGGCCGGGGAATCCACGGCAACCCGGCCCGGTGCAACCACCGGGGCGCACATCCTGATCGTGGAAGATGAAGACAGCGCCGCGCGTGTCCTCGAGACCCAGCTGGGACTGGAGGGTTACCGCACGAGCCGGGCCAGTTCCGGCGAACAGGCACTGGAATGCATCGCCCGCGAGGCCCCGCAGCTCGTTCTGCTGGACGTAATGATGCCGGACATGAGCGGCCTGACCGTCTGCCGCAGACTGCGCGAGGAACACGACCCGGCCTCGCTGCCGATCATCCTCGTCACGGCGCGAACGCGTGAACACGACATCGTCGAAGGGCTGCAGGCCGGAGCCAACGACTACCTGCCCAAGCCGTTCTACCGTCAGGAACTGCTGGCCCGGGTGCAGTCCCAGTTGCAGGTCCACGAGAACGAACAGATGCGCTGGGCCCTGGAAGAAAAGGAGGCACACCGGCCGGACGGTGACGAAGAAGACCTGCGCACGCAGCTAGCGACCCTGCTGACCCGGAGCCTGCGCGGCTGGGAGCTGGAAACCGGCCTCACCCGGGCCGATCTTGCCGAAGAGAGCGGCCTGTGGACCGTGACCCTGGATGACACCACGCGCAAGACCCGCACGCTGGACCGTTACTGCGATCCGGAGACGCTTCCCGGACGCCCGCGCTGGGGCCTGGTGATCCGGACCGCCCGTTTCGTGGCCGCCCGCGTCGAAGACGCGGAACGCAAGGGGGACCTGCTGGCACGTGCGCAACGCATCGAGCAACGGCTCGCCTGAAACCGGCCCGCGCGTAGCCGCAGACTCTTCTAAACTGCACGCAGGTGCGGAAGGGGACAGCCATGAGCGATGAGCCGGGCGAGACGCCGGAACGGGACAGCGAGGGCTACGAGCTGTGGTACACCCGGCGTGACGGCGAGGTGCACGGGCCGTTTCCTGCCCACCTGATCCGGCGCTACCTGATCCTCGGGCGGCTGACCCCGGACGATGAAGTCGGGCCGACGCCGCACCTGTGGTACCCGCTGCGCGAGGTACCCGAGCTGATCCCGGAGGAACTGCTGCATACCGACACCCCGGAGGGGCTGGAACGCCTGCAGCAGGCCCGACTGCGCGAGGACGAGCGCCTGCGCGAACGCCGCGCCCCGGACGAGGACACCCCGCCGGAACTCCTCGAACGCCGCGAGGGCGAGCGGCGCCGGCCCGAATCGCCCGAGACCGTGACCCATCGTCAGCAGTGGGCGGAACTGCTGACCCTCCCGGCACGGCACGTGCCCGCGATCCTCCGCGGGCCTCGCCGCTGGATCACGCTGGGGGTGACGCTGGTCGTGGCGATCCTGCTGCTGTGGCTGCTGCGCGAGCCGCCACCGGAGACCCCCGCCCGCGACTGCTCGTCCCCGCCGGCCCCGGAAGTCAACTGGAACCGCTGCGAGATGCCGGTGGCCGACCTGCGCGAGGCGGACCTGACGCGCGCCAGCCTGCGCGAGGCCCGGCTGCCCGGCGCCCGCCTGCAGGGGGCCCGGCTGGACGGGGCCCTGCTGGAATTCGCCGACCTGACCCACGCAAGCCTCGCCGACGCACACCTGACGGACGCCCGGCTGCGGGGGGCCACTCTGCGCGGCACGGACCTGACCGGTACGGACTTCTCCGGCGCCGACCTGCGCCACGCGGACCTGCGCGAAGCCAACCCGCAGGACGCCGACCTGAGCGGCGCCCGCCTGGGCCGTGCGCTGTGGCCCGACGGCTCGCGCTGCCCGCCCGAGGCCGTCGGCACCTGCGAGTGATGCGCGCCGGGCAGCCCCGTGTCAGGCAGGTTTTTCGAGGGCGTTGCGGATGTCGGGGATGCCCTTGACCCAGTAGAGCAGCGCCACGCAGCCGGCGAAGAAGGCGATCGCGCCCCAGTCGAACAGCTCCTTGTAACGCACGGTGTCGGCCGCCAGCAGCAGGGTCATCATGGCCAGGTAGGCCAGCGCGAAGGCCAGGTGGATCAGCATGTCGCGGTAACCACCGCGGGCCACCCGGTACCAGACCAGTACGGTCAGATGCCACAGCGCCAGGAACAGGAACAGGAAGGGCAGCATGGTGGCGCCCAGCTCCACGCTGATGGTGGCCTCGCGCCCGCCCAGCGAAGTCAGGTGACCGATCAGCAGGATGGCATACAGCCAGGCCACCAGCGTGACCTCGACCAGATCCAGCAGGAACAGGACCACGATGCGGCGCGGGCTGAGCCCGGCCAGGCGGGCGCCGTTGTCGGGATTGCAGAAATAGGCCGAGTAGGCGACGAACTTGTAGGCGGTGAAGACCGTAACCAGTGCCGTCAGCGCGATGCGCTTCCAGAACTCCGGGTCCCGGATGGTGGACGGGTGATCGGTCAGGAACTGCACGTATTCCACCGAGACCACCAACAGTCCCAGCGCGATCACGGCCAGGATGAGATCACTGATCTTTTCTGACAGCCTGGTGTAAAAGGTCTCCATGGCGGATTACCGTCCTTGTTTGCGTTGACCGCGACGTTCCCCTTCGTTTGGGGAGTGCCGTACGAAGGACGGAAGTTTAGGCTTTTGGTGCAATCCCTTCTACTGGAGTCCCCATGCAGCAACTGGATGAAACCCGTCTGCCCCGTGCCGCCCTCGCACTCGGTCTGCTGGGGGGTGCCGGTGCGATCCTGGGTGCCACGGCGCTGATTCTCAGCGGAACGGCCCATGCCGGCGAAGAGATCATCCGCGGCACGGTGGATGGCGAGGAACGGACCTGGGAACGTTTCGACACGGATGACGGGGGGCCGGCCTTCTTCACCGACCTGCCAGCCGGGGCCCGCCTGTTCAACCTGCACGGGCTGCGCGACGGCAGCACGCCCAACCCCCTGGGCTCGCTGATCGTCAGCGTGACGACCTTCAACGACAACGTGGGCAGGGTGGAGGTCAGCTATTACCACGAACAGGCCGGCGGCCCCGATTTTGTGGGGAACGACCAGCTCGAGAATGTGGAGTACGAGTTCGACCGGCTGGAGGTCGACGGGGATACCGCCCGCATCAGCGGCCGGGTATCGGGTGAGCTGCACCACCGGGAGGATCCGCTGAGCGAGGAGACGGATCCGTCGCGCACGCGCTCGGTGGAGGTGGAGTTCGACACCACCCTGCCCGAACAGGAGTAGGGCCGGGGCCCGCCCCCTGTTCGCCTGCGGGCAGGGCGGGCTCCGGTTTTACGGCAATCGACTTACATCAGATCGAAGCGATCCGCGTTCATCACCTTGTTCCAGGCATCGACAAAGTCCCAGACGAACTTCTCCGCCGCGTCGTCCTGGGCATAGGCCTCGGCCAGGGCCCGCAGCTGCGAGTTGGAGCCGAACACCAGGTCCACGCGGGTCCCGGTCCACTTCTTCTCGCCGGTGGCGCGGTCACGCCCCTCGAAGCGGTCGGCCTCCTCGCCCACGGGCTGCCATTCGATGCCCATGTCGACCAGGTTGACGAAGAAGTCGTTGGTCAGCTGCCCGGGACGCTCGGTCAGCACGCCATCCTTCGAGCCGCCGTGGTTGGCGTCCAGGGCACGCATGCCGCCTACCAGCACCGTCATCTCGGGGGCCGTCAGGCCCAGCAGCTGGGCACGGTCCAGCAACATCTCCTCTTCGGCCACGGTGAAGCGCGCCCGGCGGTAGTTGCGGAAACCGTCGGCTTCGGGCTTCATCGGCTCGAAGGACTCGGCGTCGGTCTGCTCCTCGGTCGCATCCGTGCGGCCGGGGACGAACGGCACGTACACCGGGTGCCCGGCATCCGCCGCGGCCTTCTCGATCGCGGCCGCTCCGCCCAGCACGATCATGTCGGCCAGGGAGATGCGCTTGTCCCCGTACTGCTCGTCATTGAAGGACTTGCGCACGCCCTCCAGCCGTTCCAGCACCTTCGCCAGCTGCTGCGGCTCGAACGCCTCCCAGTCCTT
Organism: Thioalkalivibrio sp. ALR17-21; assembly: GCF_000420185.1. NCBI lineage: Bacteria > Pseudomonadati > Pseudomonadota > Gammaproteobacteria > Chromatiales > Ectothiorhodospiraceae > Thioalkalivibrio > Thioalkalivibrio sp. ALR17-21. The sequence continues at coordinate 17,276 of NZ_ATUL01000028.1, forward strand.
CTGCGGCGCCAGGCGGATGCGGGCCCCGTTGGCCCCGCCACGCTTGTCCGACTGACGGAAGGTGCACGCCGAACACCAGGCGGTGGCCACCAGCTCCTGCACCGACAGACCGGTCGCGAGGATCCCGGCCTTCAGCCGTTCGGCGTCCTGCTCGTCGATCAGCACGTGATCCACCGGCGGCACCGGGTCCTGCCAGATCAGGTCCTCGTCCGGGACTTCCGGCCCGAGGTAACGATCCTTCGGCCCCATGTCACGGTGCGTCAGCTTGAACCAGGCGCGCGCGAAGGCGTCGGCGAACTCCTCCGGGTTCTCCTTGAAGTGCAGGGCGATCCTGCGGTACTCGGGATCCTCGCGCATCGCCATGTCGGCGGTGGTCATCATGATGCCGACCTTCTGCGACGGGTCCTCGGCATCCGGCGCGCGGTCCTCGTCGGCGAGGTTCTTCGGTACCCACTGCCAGGCCCCGGCCGGGCTCTTCGACAGCTCCCAGTCGTACTTGAACAGGACCTCCAGATAGCTCATGTCCCACTGGCGCGGGGTCGGGGTCCAGGATCCCTCCAGCCCGCTGGTGATGGTGTCGCGGCCCTTGCCGGAGCCATAGCTGCTCTTCCAGCCCAGCCCCATCTCCTCCAGCGGCGCGGCCTCCGGTTCCGCCCCCACGTGGGCGGCATCGCCCGCGCCGTGCACCTTGCCGAAGGTGTGCCCGCCGGCGGTCAGTGCCACCGTCTCGTAGTCGTTCATCGCCATGCGCTCGAAGGTCTCGCGGATGTCGTGCGCCGACTTGAGCGGATCGGGGTTGCCATCCGGACCCTCGGGGTTCACGTAGATCAGGCCCATCTGTACCGCGGCCAGCGGATTCTCGAGTTCACGCTCGCCGGAGTAGCGGCTCTTCGCGTGATCGCTGGTCGCCAGCCACTCGTCCTCGGCACCCCAGTAGATATCCTCTTCCGGGGCCCAGATGTCCTCGCGGCCGCCACCGAAGCCGAAGGTCTCGAAGCCCATGGATTCCAGCGCCACGTTGCCGGCCAGGATGTACAGGTCGGCCCAGGAGATCTTGTTGCCGTATTTCTGCTTGATCGGCCACAGCAGACGCCGCGCCTTGTCGAGGTTGGCGTTGTCCGGCCAGCTGTTGATGGGGGCGAAGCGCTGGTTGCCGGTGGAGGCCCCGCCCCGGCCGTCGGCAATGCGATAGGTCCCGGCGGCGTGCCAGGCCATGCGGATCAGCAACGGGCCGTAATGGCCGTAGTCGGCCGGCCACCAGTCCTGGGAGTCGGTCATCAGATCGGCCAGATCCTGTTTGACCGCCTTCAGGTCCAGCTGGCTGAACGCCTCGGCGTAGTCGAATTCCGGCCCCAGCGGGTCGGACTCGATCCCGTGCTGGTGGAGGATGCCCAGGTTCAGCTGGTTCGGCCACCAGTCACGCGGGCCACCGCCGCCGGCATCGTTGCGAGTACGGCTTCCGTGCATCACCGGGCACTTGCCTTCGGCGTTCGCTTTGTCTCCTGCCATCTCTCTCTCCTTCTTGCGTTGTATTCGTGGACACGCACGCAAGCGATCTCGTTCGATCCATGCGTATCCCTGTCCTGAGGTATAGCAGGAGCAGCCATAAAAGCCATTATTGACTTCACATGGCCTTGATAGAGTTCACCTATTGGGGATCAGAGCCGGGCCCGGGCCCGCTGCACCAGGCCGGCCGGATCGCGCAGGCCGGGCACGACCTTCGCGTGCCCGTCGGCATCGACCACCGTGACCTTGCCGAAGCCCAGGCGCCGTCCCAGCCAGTGCTGTTTCACCCCGATGTCGCCGACTCGCTTGAGATCGAAGCGCACCGCGCGCTGCCACAACAGCCCGCTGGCCACGTGGAGGTAACGATCGGTCAGCACCGCCTCGGAGTTCACGAAACTGGCCAGCCCCCGAATCGCCAGCCCCGGCAGGACCACCAGGTAGAGCACTGCGGCCGCGCCCAGGCCCCACACCCCGAGCGGGCCGATAGCCAGCAGCGCCGTGATCCCCAGCACCCCCAGCGCCGGCAGGAACACCGCCCAGTGGGCATTGGTCTCCAGTTCCACATGCGCCCCGGGCTCCAGCTCTTCGCGCAGTTCGATGGAACGCCGCCCCAGGACCACCAGCAGGCTGATCAGCACTGCCGGCGGCAGCAGCAGGATGCCCGCCACCAGCAGCATGTTGCCGACGCGCGCCCCGGACCACGCGACCCCGGCCACCAGGGTGATGACCGCCGAGATCATCAGCGCGGCCGCCAGCATCCACAGCGCCCGGCGCACGCGCTCGCCACGGCAGACCTCGCGCGCCGTGCGCCCGCCCGGCCACCAGCGGATCAGCGCCGCTGCCAGTGTCAGCGGCAGCAGCACCACGAACGCCGCCACGAACCCGAGGGAACTGCCACCTCGAACCAGCATGGCCCCCAGCAGCGAGATCACCGTTGCCACCGCCAGGATCAGCGGCATCTGCCGCCCCAGTCGTGCCCAGAAACCCTGCGCCATCAAGCCCTCTCGCGATTATCCGTTCCCGAAAAAGGACGCCAGTCTATCAGCGAACGGCTTATTCCTCGGCGGCCGGCGGCTCGGCCGCGCCCGAGAACCCGGGTCCGCGCACGTCCTCGATCTCCCAGCCACGATCCATGTCGCGTCCGGTCACCCACCAGTCATGCACGTGCAGGCGCAGCGGCCCGCGCACCCGTTCCTCGAAGCGCGACGGCAGGACATACGGCCCGACTTCCTCGTACTCCAGGAACGTGGTGTCCACGTGCGCCCCCTGCGTGCGTTCGAAGCCCTCGAGCGTGATGTGCACGCGGTACAGCCGGTCGGTCTCCGGATGGATCCACATCACCACTTCGTCGCTTTCGGCAAAGCCGAAGCCCGGTTCGATGGTCGCCAGCACCCGATGGTAGCCCACGCCATCCTCGCGCCGGTCCGGCAGGCGCTGCAGATCGGTGGCGCGGTGCTTCACGAAACTGGGGCCGAAATGGAACAGCTCGCCGGCGTCGATGGTCATCGCGGTGGCGGCGACCCGGTCCGGATCGGTCTCGAACTCCCCGTTGTAGTACACGCTGATCGTGCCCTCGTGGCGGAACACGTGCTTTACGCCCTCGGGCCCGGTGTACTCGCGCACATACAGCGAATCCGCCGGGCGATAGCGTTCTTCCGAGCGTCCGCGGAAACCGGTATCCGCCACCAGCGGCTGCACGCGCTGGATCATGCGTCCCCACTCGCCGTCGGTGGCCATGTTGAAATCGCGCGGATCCTCGCGCAGATCGCCCCCGTGCGCCTCCAGCGTGCGGTCGAACAGGGTCTGCGCCGACAGCCCGTCGGCAAACTCGCGCTCGGGAGCGGGCTCGGGAAAGGCCCGTCCGCAGCCCGCCAGCAACAGGATCAGTCCGGCAACGCCCGTGACGCGCCAGGTGGCCAGCCGTACCGGTCCGGATTCGATCATCGCCCTCTCCCCCGTTGTGCGAACGCTGACGGCCGGAGCCGTCCCGTCTACTCGGGATCCGGGGGCACGCCGGAAAGTTCCACGTGCTCCGACCCCACGAACTCCCACAGCTCCGGCATCAGCCGCTCCATGCGCTGCTGGATCGCATCGGACACCAGCAGCGTGTGGTCGATCCCCTCGGTCCGGCCGAAGATCGAATGGGTCAGCTCCTCGCGGGTCCGCACGCGGTTGCGGATGTCGTCCAGCAGCCGCTGGAACTCCGACGGCGTGGGCTGCACACCCAGCGCCCGGAACAGCTCCCCGAGGCCGCACATCAGGCCCTCCGCCTCCGGCCCCAGGCCGAAGTCCTCCGGGCGGTAATCCGCCTCGCCCACCGAGGCGCGCGGAACCCACACGCTGAAACCGACCTTCTTCAATGAATGATAGACCGGTTCTTCCGAGATCAGGACCAGCATCAGCCGCTCCGGACTGGCCACGAACGACGACCCGCCCATCGACCACTCGCGGTCGACCACGAAGCGGTACAGCCGCAGGTGCTCGCGGAAATCCGCCGCCTGCAACTGATCCAGGATCAGGATGGTGCGCTCGCCCTCGGAATACGCACAGGCGCTGGAGACCTCGCGGTCGAAGGCCGGGATCGGCGGTTCGTCGCCTCCGTCCTCCTCCGGGTTGGACGGCGGCTGTACCGCCGGGGCCGGGTCATGCCCCTGGGTAAAGTCGTGATACAGCACATGCGGGACTTCCAGTGCCGCGGCCAGGGCGTTGGCGAAAGCGGTCTTGCGCCGCCCCGAGTCCCCCTCCACGTTCAGCGTGGGGATCGAACCGCCCGCCCGGGCCAGCACACAGTCCACATGATGGGCATAGTCGATATTCGATTCGAAGCCGTTGTCGGCCATCCGTTCGCGCAGTGTCTTCATGGGCCTTCCTCGTGGCCTGCCTTCCCCTCAAGGATACTTTCCCGACGGCCGGCAGGGGTATGGGGCCGACCCTCCAGCAGACGCCGATCGGCCGCAGCGTGTTCCAGTCGATGGTACGAATCCGACACAATCCATGAACTCGGTTCACAAATCGTTCCGGGTTCGCTAGCCTGCAGCGTCATGGGAACCGAAGACCGCAAGCAACGCGAGCGCCAGGCACGCGAACAGCTGTTCATCGACAAGGCCCACGAGCTGATCCGCACGGACGGCCTGCTGGCCCTGCAGATGTCGAAGCTGGCCGCCGCCTGCGAATACGCCACGGGCACGCTGTACCAGCACTTCGCCTCCAAGGAGGACCTGCTGGCCGCGGTGGCAACGCGCACCACCATCCAGCACGCCGAACGCTTCCGCCAGCTGCCGGAGCTGCCCCTGGGCACGCGCTCGCAGATGCTGGCGATCGTACTGACGGATCTCGATTTCGCCGCCGCCAACCCGGACCACTACCGCCTGATGCAGTACCTGCTCACCGAAGCGGTCTGGGCGCAGATCTCGCAGGAACGCCGGGAGGCCCTGCTCACGGCCGCCCAGCCCATCGGCGATGCCGTGAGTGGCGTGGTGGAAAGGGCCCGGGAAAAGGGGGACCTTCCCGTGGCACGGGAGATCTCCGCCGAAGAGATGGGGCTCGGCCCCTGGGCCCTGAACCTGGGCATGCAGAACCTGGCGAATGCGCGCGGCCTGCTGGAGGCCTATGACATCGGCCAGCCGCTGGATCACCTGATCCGGCACTTCCACGCCCTGATGACCGGCTGGCGCTGGGAGCCGCGCGTGGACCCCGACGAACCCTCGGTGGTGCGCGCGGAGACCGAGCGCGTACGCGCCGTGCTGCAGGAGACCTTCCAGTGAGTCGCCGTTTCTTCTACATGCTGTTCGGCGTGGCCGTGGTGCTGGGCGGGATCTTCGGGTTCAAGGCCTTCATGGACCAGCAGATCGCCGAATATTTCGAAAAGATGCCCGAACCCGAGGCGACCATCAACGCGGCCACCGTCGAGACCGACGCGTGGACGCCCGAGACCCGCGCCATCGGCAGCCTGGAGGCGGTGCGCGGCGCGACCCTGAGCTTCCAGAGCCAGGGCCTGGTGGATCGCATCCTGTTCTCCAGCGGCACCGAAGTGGTCGAAGGCGAGACCCTGGTGGAGCTGGACACCGCCCTCGACCGCGCCGAGCTGGAGAGCCTGCAGGCCGCGGCCATGCTGGCCGAAAGCGAGCTGCAGCGCGCCCGCGGGCTGGCCACGCGCGACAGCATCTCCGACTCCGAACTGCAGCGCCGGCAGACCGAGGCGGAACAGGCCCGCGCCGCCGTGCGCTCGCAGGAAGAACGCATCCGACAGAAGAGCCTGCGCGCCCCGTTCGACGGCCAGCTGGGCATCCGCCAGATCGACGAGGGCCAGTTCGTCGGCCCCGGCGACCCCGTGGTCGAACTGCAGACCCTGGATCCGATCCACCTCAACTTCACCCTGCCCGAGCGACGCCTGAGCGAAGTCGAACCGGGCCAGGAAGTGCGTATCCGGACCGATGCGCACGACGCCGTTTTCACCGGCATCATCACCGCCATCGAGCCGCGGGTGCGTCCCGCGTCGCGCATGTTCCGCGTGCAGGCCACCCTCGACAACGAGGACCACCGCCTGCGCCCGGGCCAGTTCGCCCGCGTGACGCTGCAACGCGGCGAGGCCGAGGAAGCCCTGGTGGTGCCGCAGACCGCCATCCGCCACGCCCCGTGGGGCCAGTCGGCGTTCGTGGTGTTCGAGGACGATGACGGGCAGAAGCGGGTGGAACAGCGCCTGGTCGAGACCGGCGAACGGCGCGGCGACCTGATCCGCATCCGCGACGGGCTGGAGGAAGGTGACACCGTGGCCGCCAGCGGCCTGCTCAAGCTGCAGAACGACACCCCGGTGAACATCACCGAAGACGCCCAGCCGGATGCCGAGCGCGACCCGCGCCCGGACACTCGCTGACCCGGGCCGCGACCATGCGTTTCACCGACGTCTTCATTCAGAAACCGGTTCTGGCCACGGTGGTCAGCCTGTTCATCCTGCTGTTCGGCATCCGCGCGGTGGTGGACCTGAACGTCCGCCAGTTCCCCGAGGTGCAGAACGCGGTGGTGACCGTCAGCACCTCGTATATCGGCGCGGAAGCCGACCTGGTCGAGGGCTTCATCACCACCCCGATGGAGCGCGAGGTCGCCGAGGCCGAGGGCATCGACTACATCGTCTCCTCCAGCATGGCGGGCACCAGCACGGTGCAGGCGCACCTGGAGCTGGACTACGCCCCCAACGAAGCGCTGACCCAGATCTCCGCGCAGGTCGACAAGATCCGCTCCGAGCTCCCGGCCGAGGCCGAGGACCCGGTGGTGGACCTGTCGGTGGGCGACGACGTCGCGGCGATGTACCTGTCGTTCTATTCCGAACAGCTCGACAACAACCAGATCACCGACTACCTCGTACGCGAGGTCCAGCCGGAGCTGTCCACCGTCAACGGCGTGCAGCGCGCCGAGATCCTCGGCGGCGAAGCGTTTGCGATGCGGGCCTGGCTGGACGCCGACCGCATGGCCGCGTACGGGGTCAGCGGGCGCGACGTGCGCCAGGCACTGGAGGGCAACAACGTGCTCTCCGCGGTCGGCCAGACCCGGGGTTCGATGGTCAGCCTCGACCTCACCGCCGACACCGACCTGCAGAGCGTCGAGGAATTCGAGCAGCTGGTACTGTTCGAGGCCGACGGCGACCTGGTGCGCCTGGCCGACGTGGCCGAGGTAGAACTGGGCTCGGAGACCTACGACTCCTCGGTGCGCTTCAACGGTCAGGCGGCCACCTTCATGGGGATCGAGCTGGCGCCGGACGCCAACGCCCTGGACGTAATCGCCGAGGTGCGCGAGGTCTTCGGCGAGCGCGTGGAACCACGGCTGCCGTCGGGGCTGAACGGCGAGATCGTCTACGACTCCACCGACTACATCGAGAGCGCGATCAACGAGGTGCTGATCACCATCGCCCTCGCGCTGCTGATCGTGCTGGTGGTGATCTACCTGTTCCTGGGCTCGCTGCGCAGCGTGATCATCCCCGCGGTGGCGGTGCCACTGTCGCTGGTCGGCACCTTCATGCTGATGCTGCTGATGGGCTTCTCGCTCAACCTCCTGACGCTACTGGCGATGGTCCTGGCGATCGGCATCGTGGTGGACGACGCGATCATCATGCTGGAGAACATCTCGCGGCATATCGAGGAGGGGATGTCGCGCATGGAGGCCGCGCTGCAGGGTGCGCGCGAGCTGGCCTGGCCGATCGTGGCGATGTCCACCACGCTGGTCGCGGTGTTCCTGCCGCTGGGCTTCATCGGCGGGCTGACCGGCACGCTGTTCATCGAGTTCGCCTTCACCCTGGCAGCCACCGTGGTGATCTCGGGCATCGTCGCCATCACCCTCTCGCCGATGATGTGCTCGAAGATCCTGCGCCACGGCGACGGCCAGCGGCGCGGGCGCATCGAGATCTGGCTGGACGACCGCTTCGACGGCCTGCGCCGGCGCTACCGGCGGCGTCTGCACGGGGCCCTCAGCGACCGGTTCACCATCGCGGTGTTCGGCGCCATCGTGCTGGTCTCGTGCTATTTCCTGTTCGTCACCTCGCAGTCGGAACTGGAACCGCCCGAGGATCAGGGCTTCGCCTTCTCCATCATGGAAGGCGACCCGCACATGGGCATCGACTACCTGGAGCGCAACACGGCGCTGACCGACCGCCTGTTCGACGAAATCCCGGAGATGGACAACATCTTCATCGTCAACGGCTTCGGCGGCGGCCCGGGCATGGCCGGCGCGACCAACCAGGCGCTGGGCGGCTTCGTGATGAGCCCATGGGAGGAACGCGAGCGGGATACCGACACGATCCTGGAAGAAGACCTGCAACCGGCGCTGGACCGCATCCCGGGGCTGGAGGTGTTCGCGGTCCAGCCACCGCAGCTGCCGACCCCGGGCGACGGTGCGCCGGTCAGCGTGGTGTTCAACTCCACGGCCTCGTTCGAGGAACTCGAGACCTTCACTGACGAGATCACCGAACGCGCGATGGCGACCGGGCGCTTCATCTTCCTGGATACCGATCTCGACTTCGACAAGCCGCGGGTGGACCTGAAGATCGACCGCGAGCGCGCGGCCCAGCTCGGCATCGACATGACCACGCTGAACGCCGACCTCGCCACGTTCCTCTCCGGGGGCTACACCGGGCGCTTCGCGATGGAGAACCGCAGCTACCGGGTAATCCCCCAGGTGCAGCGCTCCGACCGCCTGACCCCGGAGCAGCTGGAGGAGCTGTTCACCCGCACCGCCGACGGCACGCCGGTGCCGCTGTCCAGCATCGTGACCCTCGAGGAGAGCGTCACCCCGCGCCAGCTGAACCGCTTCCAGCAGCTCAACGCCGTGACCCTGCAGGGCGTGCCGGCCCCGGGCGTGACCCTGGGCGAGGCGCTGGAGCTGATCGACGAGATCGCCGCCGAGGTGCTGCCGCCGGACGTGAACGTGGACTATGCGGGTGAATCCCGCCAGCTGAAGGCCGAGGGCGGCGACCTGGTGGTGACGTTCTTCTTCGCCCTGCTCGTGATCTTCCTGGTGCTGGCCGCGCAGTTCGAGTCGTTCCGCGACCCGCTGATCATCCTCACCACCGTGCCGATGTCCATCGCCGGCGCGCTGATCTTCATCAGCCTGGGCGTGACCTCGCTGAACATCTACACCCAGGTGGGCCTGCTGACGCTGATCGGCCTGATCGCCAAGCACGGCATCCTGATCGTGGAATTCGCCAACCAGCTGCAGCGCCAGGGGCACCCGCTGCGCGAGGCGATCGAGGAGGCCGCCAGCCTGCGCCTGCGGCCGATCCTGATGACCACCACCGCCACCGTGGTGGCCATGGTGCCGCTGCTGATGTCCACCGGCGCCGGCGCCGGCTCGCGCTTCGCCATGGGTCTGGTGATCGCCGCCGGCATGGCCATCGGCACGCTGTTCACCCTGTTCGTGGTCCCGGCGATCTACACCTACCTCGCCCGCGACCACTACGCCGACCGCCTCGCCGCTACCCGGTAAGTTCCTTGAGGATGCGTGCGTGGATGTCGCGGTCCTCGTCCTTGCTCAGCACGAAGCGGATGTAGCGCACCGACTCCAGATGCGGGGTCCGGTGCACTACCGTCTCCAGAGCGACACGCGCCGCGTCCTCGATGGGGTAGCCGAACGCCCCGGTGGACAGCGCCGGGAACGCGATGCTGAAGATCCCCGCCTCCTCGGCGCGCGCCAGGGCCTCGCGATAGCACGAGGCCAGCAGGCGACTGGCCGGCTCGTCACGCCCGTACACCGGCCCCAGACAATGGATCACGTAACGGTTCAGCAGCCGGTGCCCATCCGTTATGACCGCCTGTCCCGGCTCGATCGGCGCCAGCGGCTCGCACTCACGTTCCAGCTCCGGCCCCGCCGCATGGTGGATGGCCCCGGCCACGCCCCCGCCCGGGCGCAGCCAGGCATTGGCCGCGTTGACGATGGCGTCCATGTCGTGCTGCTCGACGATGTTGCCGGTCACGCACTCGATCTTCACTCCCCGAACCACAACCTGCATCGTTCTTCCCCCGTCTTTCCCTGATGTTTTCTACCTGAATCATAGGCCAGCCAGCCGGCCCCGTACACGCCGCCCTCCCCGACCTCGCCCCCGTGGGAGGCCAGCCTCTGGCCGACCCGGCGCTCCGCCAAGCTTCCCTCCCGAGTCCGCAACCTGTCACGTCCGTCCATTGCCACGGCTTTCATTATGGACGATGGCGCAACGAACCTTCGCCTGACCAACGGCTCGAATGTACATGGACATCCCGCTGCTGATCATCGGCCTGCTGCTGCTCGCCACCCTGGCCGCCTTCTTCGCCGGCGTGCTGCCGTATCCCGTCGGATGGATCATCCTCGGGATCGCGTTCATCGGCCGGCTGCTTTATCTGCGGACCCGCGGCGGAAGCTGATACGTTGGTCCCATCGAATTCACCACACGGTTAACGACACGGAGAAGCGACATGAGTGTTCTGGAAGGCAAGGTCATCGCCATCACCGGCGGCGCCGGGGGCATCGGCGAGAGCACGGCGCGCAAGCTGTACGAACAGGGCGCCAGTCTGGTCATCACCGACCGCGAGGCGGGCCCGGTGGAAGACATCGCCCGCTCGCTCGGCGAGCGCGCGGTGGGCCTGGCAGTCGACGTGACCCGGCGCGAGGACAACGAACGCATGGTCGCTACCGCCCTGGATCGCTTCGGCCGCCTTGATGGCGTGTTCCTCAACGCCGGGATCGAGGGCGAGATCGGCCCGTTCGACAGCCGCACCGATGCCGCCTGGGACAAGGTCTTCGCCGTCAACGTGCAGGGCGTGCGCCTCGGCGCGGAGGCGGCCCTGCCGGCACTGCGCCGGGGCAACGGCGGCAGCATCGTCATCACCTCCAGCGTGGCCGGGCTGCGCGGCTTCGGCGGCCTCTCGCCGTACGTATCCAGCAAGCATGCGGTGGTGGGCATGATGAAGTGCCTGGCCGCCGAACTCGGGCCGGAGAACATCCGCGTCAACACCCTCAACCCGGGCCCGGTCGCCAACCGCATGATGGAATCCATCGAGGAACAGGCGAACCCCGGCCACGCCGACGAGGTGCACCAGTCCTTCGAGGCGCGCATCCCGCTGGGTCGCTACGTCAACAACGAGGAATGCGCCGGCATGGCCGCGTTCCTGCTGTCCGACGCCGCCTCCGGCTGCACCGGCAACACCTACGTCGTCGACGGCGGCCTCTGCGCGCAGTAGCCCTGGGCCCTACCCCGTCGCGCGCATGCCCCCGCCTCCGCCACCACCCGGTGGCGGGGTCCAGACGTTGCGAAAGGCCTGGTGGGTGTTCTTCGGCAGGCCGCGCGAGAAGCGCAGCTGAACGCCTCCGTCCGTGCGTACCGCATGGATCCGCCCGCGCTTGAGGCGGTACTGGCGCGCCACGTCCTCGCAGCCGCGCAGAAACGCCCTCGGGGGCTTGCCGCGCCGCGCACGGGCGGTGCCGTCACGCAGCTCCACCGTAAACACCAGCCGTGCGTGCCACAGCATCAGCGCGATGCCCAGGGCCAGCACACCAAACATGAAGAGTAACGTGAGCAGCATAATGGATTGCACGACAGGACAAGGGAAACACTGATCACGTGCGGCTCCGCGGGCGAACAATCGAGCGTCATGTTGACTTCACGGGCCATGGAGTCGCTGGTCAGGGGGCTCCGATATACCCTGCCAGAACCAGCTCCAGCAACACCAGACGGGCCCGAAACGTACGCTCCGGCCAGACAATGGTCAGAGCCGCCAGCAGCCGGGCCGGTTACAGGCTGCGCACGATCCGCTCACTCCCGGATCGCAGCGATGCCACGACCTGATGCGTCTGCTCGGGGTCTTTCGGGCGGGCCACCACGGCCCAGCCGCCGTGCTCCAGCGTACGGCCGACCACCTCGATGACATACCCCTGGTCCAGCCGGATCGCCAGCGCTGCACCCGCCATGAGGCCGAGCAACGCGCCCACACCGATACCCGGATCGGCGAGCATGCCGGGGGCTCCACCACTCCCCGCCAGGAACGCGAACAGCACGCCACCCGTCAGCATGCCGAGTCCACCCATCATGACATGGGCCCTGATCGACGTCCGACGGAGACCCCGGGCCTCGGGCGCAATGGCATGGTTGAGAATAGCGCGCCGCTCCGTCTCGCCGTTGGGCGGCCCCAGCACCGTGATCTGCGAGGCCGTCAGGGTGGAACCGTCCAGCAACGTTCGCGCCGCCTCTTCTGCGCCTGCGCACGAACCGAACAGACCCGCGACCTTCGTTACCGAGCGTTCTCCGAAGAACAGGCTCTTCAGGGTGAACATGATGGTCTCCTGCCAGCCTGCGGCCAGCGGCAAGATGAGTGGTTGCGGCCGGCATGCTGTCCGTCAATGCCTGACCACACTCCCTCATCCTTGACACCCGCCGACCGGAACTCTGTTCGGAAGCGCACATTGATGCCCGACAGCAGCGCTTCGATGACTGCCCCGCAGGGCCTGTGCGGGATTTCAGTGCCAATCAGGAAGGGGGTGCAGTCTGTTTCGGAATCAACCACCTGCGGTGGCCGAGTCCGGCGGCACATCCATGCGCCGCCCGGAAACGCCGGTAAATCAGTGTTTACTTGAATGATCAGAATTTCCGCTTCAGGGGTCTGTTTGCGCCCGATTCAACGTCTATCTTCGGAGAGATTCCGGAGATTATCGTGGTCCGACTCCGTTATTTCCTGTTGTTTCAATGGTTGTTACGGCTGGCAAGGCGGCAGGCTTCTCGCCGGGGGAAGGGGCAAACCGGCCATTCGATTGCTACAGGGAGAACTGGCATGTCAGCAAGACAACAAGTCACGGAACTGCTGCGCAGCGCTGACGTCGAGGTCGGCGGCGAGCGGCCCCGGGATATTCAGGTCCACGACGAGCGGCTGTATCAGAGGATTCTGGCCGAGGGGTCGCTTGGCGCCGGCGAGGCCTATATGGACGGCTGGTGGGACGTCCGGCGGCTCGACGAGTTGTTCTTCCGGATCCTCCGGGCGCGCCTGGAGCGCAAGCTGCGCAGCCCGGCGGTGCTCGGCCGGGTGCTGCTGAGCCGGCTCGCCAATGAGCAGAGTCGAAGGCGTTCGCGGCGGGTCGCGGAGCAGCACTATGACCTTTCGAACCGGCTCTACGAGGCGATGCTCGGACCGACCATGCAGTACACCTGCGCCTATTACGGCCCCGACGGGGCCGACGCGACGCTGGACGCGGCACAGCGCGCGAAACTGGAGCTCATCGCGCGCAAGCTGCATCTGGAGCCGGGCATGCGTGTGCTCGAGCTGGGCGGCGGGTTCGGCGAACTGGCCCGGTTTCTGGCTGCCGAGCACGGATGCGAGGTGGACAGCTACAACATCAGCCGCCAGCAGGTGGAGTACGCGAGGGGGCTCTGCGAGGGGCTGCCGATCGATGTCCGGCAGCAGGACTACCGCGAGGCGGCCAGGGAATCCCGGCAATACGATCGTGTCGTGAGCATCGGCCTGATGGAGCACGTCGGCCCGCAGAACTTTCGCGCCTTCTTCGAACTCGCGCGCTCCCGTCTGAAGCCCAGTGGCCTGATGCTGCTGCACACCATCGGCGGCAACGTCAGCCGCGGCGGCACCGATCGCTGGATCGCGAAGTACATCTTCCCCGGTGGCGTGATCCCGTCCGAGGCGCAGCTCACCCGGGCCAAGGAAGGCCTGTTCGTGCTCGAGGACTGGCACAACTTCGGACCGGACTACGACCGCACCCTGATGGCCTGGGACGCCAATTTCGTCGCCGCCTGGCCAGAGCTGAAACAAAGCGAAGGGCTGGACGAGCGCTTCTACCGGATGTGGCGCTATTACCTGTTGAGTTGTGCCGGCGCCTTCCGGGCGCGGAAACTGAATCTCTGGCAGCTCGTGCTCAGCCACGGGGATCTGCCGCGTTACGAGCCGGTCCGATGAGCAGCGCCGCCCGGGAAGCCCACCGCAATCGGGTGGAGGCGATGGCTGCGGCGCTGGCCGGGTCCGACGGGCCGGTGCGCCTCAGAAAGTCCACCAGCAACCTGTTCAGGCCGCGCGAGGAGGCCCGCCGGACGGAGATCGACGTGGCTTCGCTGAACCACGTGATCGAAATCGACGCCGCGGCCGGCGTCGCCGAGGTCGAGGGCATGACGACCTATGCCGACGTGGTCGACGCCACCCTGCCGTACGGCCTGGCACCGGCCATCGTGCCCGAGCTCAAGAGCATCACGGTCGGCGGCGCGACCACCGGGGTCGGCATCGAGTCGGGCGCGTTCCGCTACGGCCTGGTGCACGACACGGTGGAAGAGCTCGACGTCATGGTGGCCGACGGGCGGGTGTTGACCTGCTCGCGCGAGCAGCGCCCGGAACTGTTCTACGGCTTTCCGAACTCCTACGGCAGCCTCGGTTACGCCACGCGGGTCCGGCTGCGGCTGATCCGGGTGCGGCCTTATATCCGGCTGGAGCACACCCGCTTCCACGATCCCGAGGAACTGTTCGCGGCGATCGCCGAGGAATGCGCGCACCCGACCTGCGCGTTCCTCGATGGCGTGTACTTCGCCCCCGGCGATTTCGTGCTCACCCGCGCGCATTGCGTGGAATCGCCGCCGGCGGACACCGAGGCCAGCGACTACACCTGGATGCGCCAGTACTGGCAGAGCCTGCGCGAGCGGCGCGAGGATTATCTGAGCATCCACGACTACCTCTGGCGCTGGGACACCGACTGGTTCTGGTGCAGCCGGAATGTCGGCGCCCACCTCAAGCCGGTGCGGCTCCTTCTCGGGCGCAAGCGCCTGTCGAGCGTGACCTACCAGAAGATCATGCGCGCCAGCCGCCGCTGGCCGCTGAGCCTGCTCCACGCCGTGCGCCCGCGCAGCGAGGCAGTGATCCAGGACGTCGACATCCCGATCGGCAACGCCGCGGCGTTTCTGGCCGATTTCGAGGCCGAGATCGGCATCCGCCCGGTGTGGATCTGCCCGTTTGTCGTCCCCGAGGCCGGGTTCTCGTTGTTCCAGCTGCGTCCCGATACGGCGTACATCAACTTTGGCTTCTGGGACATCGTCCGCTCCAGCGAGCCCGACGGCTATTACAACGCCCGGGTCGAGGAACTGGTGGCGAAACACGGCGGCAAGAAGAGCCTGTACTCGCGCAGCACCTACGACGAAGCCACCTTCTGGCAGAACTACGACCGCGAGGCCTACGAGGCCCTCAAGCGCGAGTACGATCCCGAAGGGCGCTTTCCCGGACTCTATGAAAAGGCGGTGAAACGGGGCTGAGGCCGGTGTGGCCTCCAGGCGAAACTGCCCTTCGACCCCCGTTCTGTTGCGCGTCGGAAAATCGGGGATGCCCGGACGATCGCCACGATGTTCACCACGATGGCCGCGAACAGCTCGTACACGTTGTGGCGTGGCGCCCGGGCGCAGATGGGTGTTCTTGGGAAGCCCCCGGGCCCTCGTGCGCCTGGAGGCTGCGCCACACCGTGCGCTAGAACTCGATGTCGTAGCGCAGCTCCTCGTCCGGCTGACGCAGGAAGTTGCCCTGCACCAGGTCGACCTGCGACTGCCACAGCAGGGCCAGGCCGTCTACGTCCTCGACATAAGCCGCTATGGTGCGCGCGCCGCTGTCACGGGCCGTATTCAATAGCGTCTCCAGGCGTGTGAGCTTGTCGGCGGCATCGTGCAGCCCGTGGGTCAGGGGGCGGGCCACCTTTACATAGTCCGGTCGCAGGCTGCGCAGGAGCTGGGCCGGTTGCTCGCTGGAAAGCCCGAAGTGCTCGACGGCAATCCCGACCTGTAGATCCCGCAGTGCCTCGGTCATTCGTTCGGCCTGTTCCGGCTCCGCCACAATGTCTTCCTCTGCCAGTTGCAGTACCAGCGCCCGAGCCGGGAGGCCGGCATGCGCAAGGGTGCGACCAAGCCAGGCGGGCAGTTCCTGGTCGCGCAGCGACCCGCGCGAGAGTTTTACGAAGAACACCGAGTCCGGATGGGTGCGCAGCCGGGCGCCCAGGATGTCCACCGCGTTCGCCAGCACCCAGCGATCCAGCGCCCTGTCGAGGTCCACGTATCCGGCCATGTTCACGAACGGGCCGGGTAGCTGGGTGTGGCCTTCCGGATCGCGAATCCGAAGCAGGACTTCGTAGCGCTCGGCCTTATCGGAGCCGGCGATATTGGCGATAGGCTGATATACAAGGAACAGGCGTTGTGTGTGAATCGCCCCGGTAATCACCTCGCGCCAGTCCTCCTGTGCATTACCGCACTCCGGTGTGTTCAGCGTCGGGTCCAGCTGGATGCGATTACCGCCTTACCGAGGCTGCAGCCTCCCTACTGTAGGAGGCGAGCCCTCTCGCCGATCGGACGTATCCAGCGCCCCATAGCCCAGCAGGCTGGGCTCCTACGTATTTAGAAATAGTCGTCCTCGCGCTGATGCCGGAACGCCAGCAGGGTGACCGTCTCGGCATCGTCGATCTCGAACAGGGCGACACAACCCGAGCGGCCAAACGGGATCAGGAGTTCGCGGATGCGGGGGTGTGAGGCGTCGGGCATGCGGCAGCTCAGCGGAAAGCGCTCCAGGAGCGACACCGCCTCGCCGATCGCGGCTCGGGCATGCGCCGCGGCCGGCGGGTCGCGCTCCGCGAGGAAAGCGACAAGCCGCAGGAGATCTTCGCGTGCCTGCCCCGTGAAGCGGACCGAGTAACTCATCCTTGAGACTCCAGCGGGTCGGCTACTGCTTGCTTAACAGACGGTCGAGATCATCGAGCACCGACTGGACCGAGTAGTATTCATCCGTTTCCCGGGCACTGCGCGCGGATTCCAGACCGCGCGCCAGGAACTCCGCCCGGGCCTGTCGCCGGTCAATCTCGTGCCGAACGGCATCCTCGATAAAGGCCGACAGCGTTTCTCCCTCGCCAAGGGCCTGCTCCACCTGATGCCGAAAACCATCGCTGACCCGCAGGGCCGGTAACGTCGTGTTTTTCATGCCGCGTCTCCAAAAAGACCTTCATGGAGTGAATCGCAAATGCAATACAGCGCCCATCAGTGGGCCCGTCCGCACCGCTCGACGCCGCCTGATCCGGCTAATGGGCCACGGGTAACCACTCTGGCCTGTCTCCGTCATTGCGAGGCCTCGCAGAGGCCGCGGAAATCGGCCGTCGCTCGGTACCGCTCGTGGCCCTTGTGACCGACCGCAATGATCGACGATCCGGGGGTGCTGGCCTATACTTATGGCAAACATTGCCAACCCGAGACGCGGAGGCCTCCATGGCCACAATGAACATTTCGCTACCCGATCCCATGAAATCCTGGGTAGAAGAACAGGCGCAATCCGGCCAGTACAGCAACAGTAGTGATTACGTGCGAGACCTGATCCGCCGCGACCGGGAGCGCGCGCTGAAGATCGCGCACCTGCAGGCGCTCACCACGGAAGGCCTGGAAAGCGGTCGTGGCGAGCGAACGATGGAAGAGCTGAAGTTAGCCTCCAGGAACGACCCCGAAGACTAACAGCATGCGATATGCCCTGACCTGCAAGGCGGAAGACGACGTCATCGAGATCTTCCGCAGTAGCGTCGAGCAATTCGGCCTGCAACAGGCAGAGCGCTACCACAGCCTGCTGGCTGCAACCTTCGAGTTTCTGGCGGAAAACCCTCGTGCAGCGCGTGAGCGTAAGGAAATCTCGCCACCCGTTCGGGTTCATCCCGTCGGCGCACACATCGTGCTGTACCAGATCGAAGATGATGAGATCCTGATCATCCGTATTCGCCACGCGCACGAGGACTGGGAGGGAAACGAGTCGTAGGCAATGCGGGGGGACAAGGTCAGATGCCGGAGCCCGCGCAGGATCCTGCTTGCAAGCTCCTTCTGGGCTTTCGGTGTTCTGAATGGGCGATCATCCCGGGAACCGCGCAGCGGTGATCCGAGATCGTGCAGCCGGGTTACTCGTAGTGGCTCCATAAACGGATCACCTTGACCACTCTCGCGTCCTCGAGCACCTGGTACACCAGCCGGTGCTGAATATTGATGCGCCGCGAGTACGCGCCGGAGAGATCACCCACCAGCTTCTCGAAAGGTGGGGGCTTTCGATACGGATCTTCCGCGATCAGCGTCAGCAGTTCGTGTGCCTTCGGTTTCAGGCCGCTGGCAGCCAGCTTCTTCGCATCTTTTTGAGCCTTCCGGGTGTAGACCAACTTCCATGTCACCAATCCAGCTCCTCGTGGCATTCATCCGCCGGGGTATCCATGCCCTCGCGGATCGACTCGCGCATACCCGGCACCGATAGCAGGTACAGGGTCTCCTGAATCGCCGACCAGTCCGACTCGGATAGTAAGACGGCGTTGTTCCGCTTGCCGGTGATGACAATCGGTTCATGAGACTCCGCCGTTTCGTCGATCAGCCGGTAGAGGTTGCTGCGCGCCTCTGTAACCGTAATTCCCGTCATGGCGCACCTCGCAAGTGTGTGGGCTTAGATCAAGAGTACGCCTTGGCGTACGTTCCGTAAACCGTACGGGTACCCCGTCACTGCCAGACACCGCAGAAACTGCGACAACGGGTCGGATCGTTCCAGGAATTATCCTTTCGCCCAGCCTGGAAGGTCATCCCGGAAACCGCGCAGCGGTTATCCGGGATCTCGAGCGCCGGGCCAGGAGCGGACACCAGAGATCCCCGCTCTACGCTTCGCTCCGGCCGGGAAGACGGTCTGCCGCCAGGGAGAAGATGGGTGTCCTCTTTCTCCTTTGGCAGAGAAAATAAATCTGTCCCCGTTTTTTTCGTTTTTTATCGTTTTTTATCGCCTCCACCAGCGCCGCCCACCCTCGCCAGAGCACGGCCCCTCTACCCGGATATGTTGGCAACCGCACAGACCCGCCCTTGACCCTCCGCTAGCGTTGAAGACTCGGTCTACTTCTCCATGAGTGCATGGCAAGAGGCCGAGTTCGAACGCTACATCATCTGGAGAACATCTAATGGACAAGAACCAAGTCAAGGGCCATGGGAAAGAGGCGAAGGGCAAGGTCAAGGAGGTAGCTGGAAAGGCGACCGGCGACAAAAGCACCGAATACAAGGGCAAGGCCGAAAAGCATGCCGGCAAGGCCCAGGCAAAAGTCGGAGATATCAAGAGCGACGCCAAGAAGGACAAGGACTAAACGACTTGGCGAAACGCTCTGCGTACATGTCGGGTCCCGGCTGTTTGTATACATGTTTACGAAATAAATCGGGGCGTTCCTGTTGCCAGGCCTTGAGTGTCTCAACCGGCGTTCGATGCCCCAGCGCTTTCTGCCCGATCTGATGGTTGTAAAGGCGCTGGTAGTCCTGGAGGGTGTCCTTCAGATGTTCTCCCGAGCCGAAGCGCCGGGTCCGCAGCAAGTCGGCGATGCGGCCGTTGAAGCGCTCCACCATTCCGTTGGTCTGCGGCCGTTTCGGCCGGATCAGACGATGCTCGATCCCGTGGTCGGCGCACAGCCGGTCGAACGGGTGGCGTCCGGTGGGCTT
>NZ_ATUL01000029.1:0-35238 GCF_000420185.1 Thioalkalivibrio sp. ALR17-21
GGTCGGACCACCCGCATATCGCGAATCCCTGGTTCGGGCTGGTGCTGGCGCTGATGGTGGCCGCACTGGTGTTCGGGGTCGGGTCCGTCTGGGGATAACTGGCTGTGGGAGCTTGCTTGCAAGCGAACGGGCTGCTGCCGGGCCTGACCGCTGCCGCGGGGCTTTGAGCTGGTGCTGCGGAGTCGGCGGCTTTGGCTGCCGCCGGGGGGGCGCTCTCTCGCGAGCGCGCCGCGAGGTCCTTTCTTGTGTGAACAAGAAAGGACCCAAAGAAGTCACCCCGACTGCCGCATCCCGGTCCGCTGACGCGGCCCGGGATGCCCTCGCTCCGAGGCCGGTCGCGGGCGGCGCTGAACTCGCGAAGCTGCGCTTCGCTCAGACAAGCAGCGCCTTTTCTCCCGCGCCCGACCTCTGCGCTCGGTGCGGCAAACGGGGCCTCAGGGTCACCGCCCGTTCCTTTTTCGCCAGGCGGGCAGGCCGGGGGTTGTGAACGCCCCGGCCGAGACCAGGACCGTTGGCAACCGATTGTGCCGGATCGGCGAGAGGGCTCGCCTCCCACCGTGTTGAAGCCTGCCCCCGCAGGAGGCCGGCCCTCCGGCCGATCGGGGGCCGGATGCCGTGTCGCATGGGAAGATGTCGCCCCCAAAGGACACCACGAGCCTTCGGTTCGCTTGCAAGCAAGCTTGTATGTTTACTCGTGGCAGGCCTAGAAAGGGTCTGTCGGGCGCCGTCCCGACACCGGGCCAGCGCTGCGCCGGCGTTACATCGTCCGGATGCGTTCGCGCTGCGCGGCGAGCTGCTCGCGGGTGGCCTGCATCTCGGCGACGCGGTCGCGTTCCTTTTGCACCACTTCGGCCGGGGCGCGGTCGACGAAGCTCTCGTTGGAAAGCCGCTGCTCGCTCTGTTCGAGGTTCTTGTCGAGCTTGCCGATTTCCTTGTCCAGGCGTGCGAGCTCGGCGTCCTTGTCGATCAGCCCGGCCAGCGGAATCAGCAGCTGCATGTCGTCGACCAGGGCCATCGCCGATTCCGGGGCCTCGTCGGCCGTGTCCAGCCAGGTGACGCTCTCGGGCTTGGCGAGGAACTCCAGCAGGCCGCGGTGGCGGGTGTAGCGCTCCTGGTCGGCGTCGGTCCAGTTCTTTACCAGCACCGGCAGCGGTTTGGCGGGGGCGATGTCCATCTCCGCGCGGATGCGGCGCAGCCCGGTGATGAAGTCCTTCACCCAGTCGAGCTCGGCGGTGGCGGTCGCGTCACGCGGGAAGCCGTCGCGGCCGGGCCAGGGGCGCTGCACCAGGAACTCGACGTCGTCGCCGATGCCGGCGTGCGGCTTCACACTGGTCCAGATCGCCTCGGTGATGAACGGGATCACCGGGTGCAGCAGACGCAGCAGGGCCTCGAGCACGCTGAGGAGCGTATTGCGCGTGGCACGCTTGACCGCCTCCGGCGTGGCCTCGTCGTTCAGCACCGGCTTGGTCAGCTCCAGGTACCAGTCGCAGTAGTCGTGCCAGGTGAACTCGTAGAGCGTCTGCGCGGCGAGGTCGAAGCGGTAGGCGTCGAGCTGCTGCGTGGCCGTCGCGGCGGTGGCGGCCAGGCGGTCGAGGATCCAGCGATCGGCCAGGGTGCGGTGTTCCGCCGTGTCGGCAGCAGGCGAGCAGTCCTGGCCCTCGACGTTCATCAGCACGAAGCGCGAGGCGTTCCACAGCTTGTTGCAGAAGTTGCGGTAGCCCTCGATGCGGCCGAGATCGAACTTGATGTCGCGCCCGGTGGTGGCGAGTGCCGCGAGGGTGAAGCGCAGGGCGTCGGTGCCGAAGGCGGGGAAGCCCTCGGGGAAGGCCTTGCGCGTGGTCTTCTCGATCTTCTTCGCCATCTGCGGCTGCATCAGGCCCTGAGTGCGCTTGGCCACCAGGTCGTCGGCGCTGATGCCGTCAATGAGATCGATCGGGTCGATCACGTTGCCCTTGGACTTGGACATTTTCTGGCCTTCCGAGTCGCGGATCAGCCCGGTGACGTAGACCTCGCGAAACGGCACGTCGCCCATGAAGTGCTCGCCCATCATGATCATGCGGGCGACCCAGAAGAAGATGATGTCGAAGCCGGTGACCAGCACGCTGGTCGGGTAGAAGTCCCTGAGCTCCGGCGTCTGCTGCGGCCAGCCGAGGGTGGAGAACGGCCACAGGGCCGAGCTGAACCAGGTGTCCAGCACGTCCTCGTCCTGTTCCAGCGTCACCTCGGCGCCCAGGCCGTGCTTCTCGCGCACCTCGGCCTCGGAACGCCCGACGTACACGTTGCCATCGCCGTCGTACCAGGCCGGGATGCGGTGGCCCCACCAGATCTGGCGCGAGATGCACCAGTCCTCGATGTTGCGCATCCACTCGAAGTAGGTCTTCGACCAGTTCTCCGGCACGAAGCGGATGCGGCCGTCCTCCACCGCCCGGATCGCCGGTTCGGCCAGCGGGGCGGCCTTCACGTACCACTGGTCGGTCAGGTAGGGCTCGACCACGGTGCCGGAACGGTCGCCGCGCGGGACCATCAGCTTGTGGTCCTCGGTCTTTTCCAGCAGGCCGAGGTGATCCAGATCGGCGACCACGCGCTTGCGGGCTTCAAAGCGGTCCAGTCCGCGGTAGGCCTCGGGCACGCTGTCGTTCAGGCAGGCATCGATGGTCAGGATGTTGATCACCGGCAGGTCGTGGCGCTGGCCCATCGCGTAGTCGTTGAAGTCGTGCCCCGGGGTGATCTTCACGCAGCCGGAGCCGAATTCGGATTCGACGTAGTCGTCGGCGATGATCGGGATCTCGCGCCCGACCAGCGGCA
The DNA here is from genome assembly GCF_000420185.1 of Thioalkalivibrio sp. ALR17-21. Classification (NCBI taxonomy): domain Bacteria; kingdom Pseudomonadati; phylum Pseudomonadota; class Gammaproteobacteria; order Chromatiales; family Ectothiorhodospiraceae; genus Thioalkalivibrio; species Thioalkalivibrio sp. ALR17-21. The sequence continues at coordinate 2,806 of NZ_ATUL01000029.1, forward strand.
GGCGTATGGTCTTGCCGATCAGGTCGCGGTAGCGCTCGTCCTCCGGGTGCACCGCGACGGCGGTATCGCCCAGCATGGTTTCGGGGCGCGTGGTGGCCACGGTCAGGTGCCCGGAGCCGTCGGCCAGAGGATAACGGAAGTGCCACAGGTGACCGTTTTCCTCTTCCGACAGAACCTCCAGGTCGGACAGCGCGGTGTGCAGCACCGGGTCCCAGTTGACCAGGCGCTTGCCGCGGTAGATCAGGCCTTCGTCAAACAAGCGCACGAAGACTTCGAGCACCGCCTCGGACAGCCCGTCGTCCATGGTGAAGCGCTCGCGCGACCAGTCCACCGAATCGCCCAGCCGGCGCATCTGCCGAGTGATGGTGCCGCCGGATTCGTTCTTCCAGTCCCAGACCGCGCGGACGAATTCTTCGCGCCCGAGGTCGTGGCGGGTCTTTTCCTGCGCCGCCAGCTGGCGCTCGACCACCATCTGCGTGGCGATCCCGGCATGGTCGGTACCGCCCTGCCACAGGGTGCGGTCGCCGTGCATGCGCCGGTAGCGGATCAGGGTGTCCATCAGCGTGTGCTGGAACGCATGCCCCATGTGCAGCGTGCCGGTCACGTTCGGTGGCGGCAGCAGGATGCAGTAGCTGGCCTCGCCCGTCTCCGGCGGCGCGAAGATGTTCGCGGCCTCCCAGCGTTCGTACTGGGCCTGTTCGATGCTCTTGGGGTCGAAGCTCTTGTCCATGGTCGGGCCGGGCTCGGGGTGTGGATGGCAAAGCCGCGCATTATAACGAGGGATGCAGATTCTGGCCCGTCCCGCAATCAAAAGGGCCCCGCGCGCCAGGGTGGCGTGCGGGGCCCTGTTGTATCGGGGCATTTCGGTGCCCCGTGAGCGGGTTGCGGGATCAGCCGCTGACCCAGGCGTCGCACCAGCCGTTGGCAGAGACATTGACGCCCTGGAAATCGGCGTGATGGCAGCCGCCGTTGCCGTCCCAGAAGGCGCAGTTGTCGCAGCGCTCGCCCTCGGAGTAGTCCGGATGGTCGGCGTTGGCGGCATCCGCCACGTAGTTGTGGGCGTGTCCGTCCTCGGCCATGGGTTTGGCCTTGGCCACGGACATGCCGGTCATGCTGACGACCGGGATGGCGGCGACGGCCGCGGAGGCACGACGGAGAAAGGTACGGCGGCTGATATCGGTCTTGTCGGACATGGTCCCGACCTCCTTGCTGGTAGTTTTCTTGTGACGGCATCTCTGTGGGTGCCGTCGCTACCTTGCATCGGTTCTCCGCGTTATTTCTACGTGAATGGGTCACAAAACCTCCCCAAGTGAAGGGATTTATGATCCAGCTCAAGGGGGGGGTGCAGGGAAGGGCGTCGCCTGCCGACGGATCTCACATGGAGTGGTGTTCCAGCGGATAGCCGCGGTCGCGGAAGTAGCGCCAGCGGGCGCGGCCGGCGGCGCGGCCGGCTTCGTCGCCGCCGACGATGTCGGCCACCCGTTCGAAACGCCCGCAGTATTCGGGGACCTCGGCGGCCAGGTTCACCAGCACGTCGCAGTGGGTCGTGGGGGCACGGGAATCGTGCAGGGTCACCGGCACGTCGGCGGCGTCCACCTCGGTGGCGTGGGGCAGGAAGGCAGTGTCGCGGAAGGTCCACAGCCATTCGTCCAGGCTCTGCGTCAGGGCCGGGTCCCCGGTGTGCACGTGCACCCGGTGACCCTGGCGCGAGGCCTTCTCGGCCAGCCGGCAGGCCAGCTGCAGGCGCGCGTCGGGTTGCGCATCCTGCAGCAGGTAGAAGGTGACGCGGGTCATGCGCCGGCCTCCTTCAGGCCTGATCCAGCAGGTACTGCATCAGCATCGGGACCGGACGGCCGGTCGCGCCCTTTTCCTTGCCGCTCTTCCAGGCCACCCCGGCGATGTCGACGTGCGCCCAGGTGTAGTCCTCGGTGTAGCGCGAGAGGAAGCAGCCGGCGGTGATGGTGCCCGCCGGGCGACCGCCGATGTTGGCCATGTCGGCGAAGTTGCTCTTGAGCTGTTCCTGGTATTCCGGCCACAGCGGGAGCTGCCAGCCGCGGTCGCCGGTTGCCTCGCCGGCGGTCAGCAGCTGTTTGACCAGGCGGTCGTCGTTGCCCAGTAGCGCGGCACCCTGGTGGCCCAGGGCGATGATGCAGGCGCCGGTGAGGGTGGCGATGTCGATCACCGCCTTCGGCTTGTAGCGATCCACCCAGGTCAGGGCGTCGGCCAGCACCAGGCGGCCCTCGGCGTCGGTATTCAGGATCTCGACGGTCTGCCCGGACAGGGTGTGGATGATGTCGCCGGGCCGGGTGGCGCGGCCGTCCGGCATGTTCTCGGCGCTGGTGACCACGCCGACCACGTTGATCGGCAGGCCCAGTTCGCACACCGCCTCGATGACCCCGAACACGCTGGCGGCGCCGCACATGTCGTATTTCATCTCGTCCATCTCGGCGCCCGGCTTGAGCGAGATGCCGCCGGTGTCGAAGGTGATGCCCTTGCCGACGAACACCACCGGGGCATCGTCCTTGTTGCCACCGCGGTATTCCATTGCAATCAGGCGCGGCGGGCGCTCGGATCCCTGGCCGACGGCGAGGATGGCCCCGGCGCCCAGGGCCTCCAGCTCGTGTTCGTCGAGCACGGTGGTCTCGAGACGGTCATACTGTTCGGCGAGCCGGCAGGCGGTGTCGGCGAGGGATTCGGGATAGCAGACGTTGGGCGGGGTGTTGCCGAGGTCCTTGGCCCGGTTCATGCCGGTGACGATGGCCGCGGCCTCGCTGCAGGCCTTCTTGGCCGCATCGGCCTGGCCGCGTTCCACCGCGAGCTGGATCTTCTCGAGCTTGACGGGCCGGGTTTCTTCCTTGCCCTTGAACTCGAAGAAGCGATAGGCGGCGTCGCCGATGGCGGTGATCAGGGTGCGCACGGTCCAGGCAATATCCTTGCCGCGCGGGACGAAGTCCTCCACCGCGATCACGGCCGCGTCGGCCGGGCGCTCCACCAGCGCGCTGGCGAGGGTCTGGCAGGCCTTGCGCGCGGCGCGGGCGTCGTAGTCCTTCTTCGCACCCAGGCCGATCAGCAGCGCGGAACCCTTGCGTCCGGTCCCGGGCACCAGCAGGCGCGAGCTGGCGTCGCCGTCCATCTCGCCGGCCTTGAGCAGGGCTGCGAGATCGCCGTCGCGGGCCGCGTCGACAGCGCGGGTGCCGGGGGCCGGTTTGCGCCGGTGGCTGACGGCGGTGACACGGATCCCGGCGCGGGGTTTGTCGACGGCAGAGGTGGTGACGGAGAATTGCATGGGCGCCTCGCGGGAAGGAATGAATGACCTCCAGTGATACTACCAGCGCGTTGCCGGACTGCACTATGCACACCGGTAACATGGATACGGGCCGCGCATGATCCTGCGCCGGGCCGAGCGCTTCGTTGCGCGCGAACTTCTGCTGACCCAGGCGGCGGTGACCGTGGTACTGCTGCTGGTGATCGTCGGCGGGGTGCTCGCGCGCGTGCTGCAGGACGTGGCCGAGGGCAGCGTGCCGGCGGATTTCCTGCCGGCGCTGGTGGGCTTCGGCGCGTTCAAGGGCATCGTGTATCTGTGGCCGGTGGCGCTGTTTCTGGGGTTCATGCTGGTGCTGGGCCGACTGCAGCGCGACAGCGAACTGATCGCGCTGCAGTCGGGCGGGATGTCCTTCGCCGCGCTGTATCGAGCCCTGTTCCTGGTGGCCGGACCGGCGGCGATCCTGCTGGCGGCACTGATGAACACCGTGGTGCCCTGGACCGAGGGCGAGGTGGACCGCATGCGCGATCTCGCCGACCAGCGCTCGGATCTGGTGGGCATCGCGCCGGGGCAGTTCCTGGAGTCGCGCGTGGGGGATCAGGTGTTCTTCGCCGAGCGCCTGAGCGATGACCGCGAGGCGCTGGAGGAGGTCTTCATCTACCGCGAGGTGGACGGCGAGGCGCAGGTTACTGTGGCCGCGCGTGCGATCCCCGATCCCGGTGCCGAGGGCAGCGGCTTCCTGGTGCTGGAGGACGGTTACCGCTACCTCGGTACCCCGGGCAGCGGGGCCTTCCGCATGCTGGAATTCGAGCGCCTGCGCGCGCAGATCACCGAGCCCGACCCGGCGGCCGAGCGGCGCAGCCTGGAGGCGCACTCCACGCCGGAACTGTGGGTCGAGCGGGACGATCACGAGGTACGCGCCGAGCTGGAGTGGCGCTTCGCCATGCCGCTGTCGATCGTGGTCCTGACCCTGATCGCCCTGCCGCTGTCACTGGTGCCGCCGCGCAGCGGGCGCTATGCGCGCATTCCCGCGGCGATCGGGGTGTACGTGCTGTACGCCAACTTCCTGATCCTGGGGCAGGGGCAGCTGGCGGACGGCCAGGTGCCCGTGGCCGTGGGACTGTGGTGGGCGCACGGCGCGATGCTCGCGCTGTGGTTGCTGCTGGCCTGGCGCAAGGGCCTGCTGCGCCGGCCGCGCCGGGGCGCGGGTCCGCCGGCGGGAGAGCCGGCATGACCACGATCCTGGGGCGCTACATCATCCGCCAGGTGCTGCTGGGGACCGCGCTGGCGGCGCTGCTGCTGGTTGCGCTGGACGCGGTGTTCGCGCTCATCGACGAGCTGCGCGACGTGGGGCGTGGCGATTACGGGGTGGCGCAGGCGCTGATGTACGTGGCCCTGACGCTGCCGCGGCGGATGTACGAGATGATGCCGCCGGCGGCTCTGCTCGGCGGTCTGCTGCTGCTGGGCAACCTCGCGGCGGGAAGCGAGCTGACGGCCATGCGCGCCGCCGGGATGACCGTCGGGCGGTTCGTCGCCTGGGTCATGCAGGGCGGGCTGATCGTGGTGCTGGCGATGGTCGCGATCGGCGAGTTCGTCGCGCCGGTGGCGGAGAACCGCGCGCAGAACCTCAAGGCGACCGCCTTCGACCGCGAACTGACCGTTGGCTCGATGGGGCTGTGGGCGCGCGACGGGCGGCGCATCGTGCATGCCGAGGCCGTGCTGCCGGATGACCGGCTGGCCGGCGTGCGCGTGGTCGAACTGGGCGAGGACCGCCGCCCGCGGGTGATCACCCGGGCCGCGGGCGCGCGTTACACGGACGGCGAGTGGTGGCTGGAGGACGTGGAACGCTCGCGCCCGGATTTCGACGGGGTGGTGACGGAACATGCCGATGAGGAGCGCGTGGAGCGCCTGATCGCCCCGGAGTACTTCTCGGTGCTGGTGGTGGAGCCCGCGCAGATGGGGGCGCGCGACCTGCATCGTTACATCCGGTACCTGCAGGAAAATCGCCTGGATTCGGCGCCCTACGAGGTGGCCTTCTGGCAGCGTCTGACCCTGCCGGCCTCGACCTGGGTGATGCTGCTGCTGGCGATCCCGTTCCTGTTCGGGTCGCAGCGCGAGGGCGGGGCCGGGCGCCGCCTGTTCGTGGGCATCGCGATCGGGGTGTCGTTCGCGATCGTGATGCGGGCGATGACGCACGTGGGACTGGTGTTCGCGCTGCCGCCGGTGCTGGCGGCCAGCGCGCCGGTACTGCTGTTCCTGGTGGCGGGGCTGCTGGGGCTGCGGCGGGTGGCATGATGTGACGCGGATCATCGACGACAGGAGAACGACGCAATGAGAGCAGGCGGAAGACCGTCCCGGACCGGGCGCTCGGGGCAACTCCTGTGGCTGCTGCTGGTAGCCGGACTGCTGGCCGCCTGCGGCAGCCCGGGGCCCACCGATCTGGATCCGCTGCCGCGTTCGGCGACCGTGCTGGTTTTCGGGAACAGCGTGACCCACGGGACCGGGGCCGGCGATGGCAAGGACTTTCCGACGCTTCTGGAGGCGATCACCGGCTGGACCGTCATCAACGACGGGGTGCCCGGCGATCGGGCGGATACCGCACGCGGGCGCATCGAGGACAGCCTGGTCGAACATGAACCGGATCTGGTGATCCTCGAGCTCGGCGGCAACGACTTCCTGCGCGGGCGTGATCCGGTGGGGGTGAAGGAGGATCTGCGGGCACTGATCGGACACGTGCGTGACCACGGGGGCCAGCCGCTGCTCATCGGCGTGCCCGAGGCCTCGGCCCTGGGGGCCGCCACCGGGCGGCTGAGTGACGACGCGATTTATCGCGAGCTCGCGCGCGAGGAGGACGTGCCGCTGATCGAGGGTGTGCTGGCCGGGGTGCTGAACGACGCGGATCTGCGTGCGGACCGCATCCACCCGAACGCGGACGGCTATGCACGCATGGCCGAGGAGATCGCCGACGGGCTGATGGAGGTCGGGCTGTGGCTGGGACGCCGAGCCCCGTGAGCGGGTGACGGGCCGGGTGAGGGGGCCGGGTGACCGCGCGGGCGATCAGCCGCCCCCGGAGTCCTGTTCGTCCTGGTTTTCCTTCCAGCGCGGACGCTTGAGCGGCCGCGTGCGCATCAGCACGGTGGAGGACAGCCAGTCGTGCAGCATCCAGCGCTGCGGGTGCAGGGCGCTGGCGCCCAGGGCAAGAACGCCCAGCGCGGTCATCAGCGCGGTCATCCAGTCGCCGTGCTCGCGCGCCAGATGGATCGCCATCAGGATGAACATCCACTGCGAGATCCCCACCAGAAAACGCAGCGTGGCCTGCCAGGAGGTGATCCGGCTGCCATCCTCGCTGCGCACCACCAGGTTCCAGGTCTGCATCCCGAGGGTTTGTCCGGTACGTCGCCAGAAACCGTAGAAAAAGGCCCAGGCGGCGAAGATGTTGAGGGTGAGCTGGACCTGCCAGAAGAACACCTCCAGCACGTTCCACAGGGGCAGGGTCACCAGCCCCAGCACCAGCCAGATGGCCAGTACCAGCAGGCTGTCGTAGAGCAGCGCGCCGAAGCGCAGCAGCAGGCCCACGGGGCGGGGGTCGCGATCGGGTGCGGGGATATCGGTCATGGAATCTCGCTGGTCACTGCGCGGAAGATTGCGTAGTCTTGCGGTATGTCGCGACGGTTTCAACGTATCCCGCTCGAATTTCCGGGCCGGCTCGAGCTCGCCGGGCGTACCTGTCCGGTGCGGGTGCTGGATATCTCGCTGCGCGGTGTGCTGGTGGAATGCGAGGGGCTCGAACCGCTCGCCCCGGGCACGTCCGGCCAGGTGGACATCCCGCTGAGTGACGAGGCCCGCATCGCCTTCGAAGGCACGGTGCGCTGGCAGCAGGGCGAGCGGCTGGGGCTGGAGATCGCTGCCATGCCGCTGGAGTCCGCCGGTCACCTGCGGCGTCTGGTGGAGCTGAACCTGGGCGACGAGGCGCTGCTGGAGCGCGAGTTCGCCGCCATGATCGGCGACCCGCCGGGCGAGGACGCCCCCGGCCGCTGAGCAGTTCGCCGCGGCGGGCTCAGTAGAGCTCGCTGAACGGCAGCACCTCCACCCACTCCCCGGCGCGTGCGCCGTCCGCTTTCCGCGGCAGTACCACGAAGGCATTCGCCCGGCTCATCGCGCTCAGCTGATGTGACCCCTGGCCCCCGGCGCTGCGCACCACGTCCACGCCGTCCTCGGTCTCCACGATCGCCCGCTGATAATCCGTGCGCCCCGGCCGCTTGCGCAGATCCTCGCACAGCCGTGCGCGCAGGGTGCGCGGTTCGCCTGCCGGCAGGCCGGCCAGACTGCGCAGGGCCGGGCCGACGAACAGGCCGAAGGTCGCCATCGCCGAGACCGGATTGCCCGGCAGCCCGACAAACCGGGCCTGGCCGAAACGGCCGAAGGCCAGCGGACGCCCGGGCTTCATCGCGATCTTCCAGAAGCCGACTTCGCCGCGCTCCTGCAGGATGCGGGTAATGTAGTCGGCATCACCCACCGAGACCCCGCCCGTGGTCAGGATCAGATCGGCCTCGCGGCCCGCGGATTCCAGAGCCTCGCGCACGGCGTCCTCGTCGTCGGGAATGACGCCGTAGTCGCGGGCCTTGACCGCGTAGCGCGACAGCAGGGAACGCAGCATGTGACGGTTGCTGTCGTGGATCTGGCCGGGCTCCAGTGGTTCGTCCACCGGGACCAGTTCGTCGCCGGTGGAGAAGAACACGACCCGCGGTTTGCGCAGGACGTCCACCTCGGCGATGCCCTGGCTGGCCAGGACGCCGATTTCGGCCGCACCGAGGACCTGCCCGGTGCGATACAACGCTTCACCCCGGCGCGTGTCTTCGCCCGGACCACGGATGTTCGCGTTCTCCGGGGCGGGCCGGTCGAACTGCACGGAGTCGCCGTCCGGCGTGACGTGTTCCTGCATCACCACGGTATCGGCGTCGTCCGGGACCACCGCGCCGGTGAGGATCCGCACGCAGGAGCCCGGCGGCAGAGTGCCGTTCCACGGGTGCCCGGCGGCCGAATGGCCGGCCAGATGCAGCCGGGCGCCGGATCCGCGGGCATCGGCGGCGCGCAGGGCGTAGCCGTCCATCGCCGAGACCCGGGCCGGAGGGACGTCCAGCCGTGCATGCACGTCCGCGGCAAGGACCCGTCCGGTGGCCGTCTCCAGACTGCGCGTGCGGGTCCCGGTGACCGCCCGGCAGGCCTCCAGGACGGCGGCGCGCGCCTGTTCCACGGTGAGGGCGGTGGGGTCGAATTCGTCACAGGCGGCCGCGTTCATCCGGTTCCTCCGTTGTCATCTGTCATCCGTTCAATAACGGGTAAAGGGAAAGGTGTTCGATGATAAAGTCCGCCACCGGCGAGGGGTCGTCCAGCGGTAGCACCGGGCCATGGAAGGGCAGCCCGCCGGCGTCGGTGGCCACCGCGACCACCCCCGGCGTATCGGGGTACAGCGGCGGCTTGTCGTTGGCCTTGCGGTAGACCTCGATGCGGGGCAGGTCGGCGTTCTTGAAGCCCTCCACCAGGATCAGGTCCGAACGCGCCGGATCCAGTTTCGCGCACAGGGCGTCAAGGTCGGGGGTCGCTCCTTCCTCGATCTCGGGCGTCTCCACCATCAGGGCGAAACGCCGGGACGAGGCCACCAGTGTCTGGTTGGCCCCCGAGTGACGCAGCTCGTAGCTATCCTTGCCCGGCTTGTCCACGTCGAACTCGTGGTGGGCATGCTTGATCACCGCGGGGCGCAGGCCGCGGTTGCGCAGCTCCGGGATCAGCCGCTTCAGCAGCGTGGTCTTGCCCGAGCCGCTCCAGGCGGCAAAGCCGATGCGCGGCAGCGTGTTGTCCGGGTGGCTCATGACGGTTCCTCTCCCTGGTGGCAATGGCCCGGTCCGGTACCGGTAGTCGGGGAGTGTAAGGAATCGGCCGCCAATCTACACGCCGGTTGCGGGGGGCGTAAGTTCCCGGGGTCACGGCGGGGCAAGATCTTCGGGGGTGTTGAGGTTGGCGAAGACCTCGGGGCAATCGGAGAAAGCGGCGGTCACGGCGCCGTGTTCGCGCAGCCAGACGCCGGCGGGCAGGGGGCCCGCGGCGATCGCGGCGCGCAGGGCGGGGACCAGCCCGGCGCCCAGCAGCAGGAACAGCGGCTGCAGCCGCTGGCCGTCGTGGGCCATTGCGGCGGGGGCCGCGTGTTCGGTTCGCGCCGCCTGCAGGCGGGGACCGAGGTCGTACGGGGCACGCGGGGCATCCACCGGGACGCACAGCAGGTCGCGGCCGGGACGGGCGGCCCCGGCCGCGGCAATCCCGGCCAGCGGGCCGCGGTAATCGGGGTGTTCGTCGGCGACGCAGGGAAACCCCAGCCGCGCGCAACGGTCCATTTCGGTATTGGTGCTGACGACGATGCCATCGACCTGTCCCTGCAGACGCTCGACGGCATGCTCGATCAGCGGCCGGCCCCGGTATTCGAGCCAGGCCTTGTTGCAGCCGCCCATGCGCCGGCCCTGACCGCCGGCGAGGATGACCCCCAGCGGCGGGCGGTCCGGGGTGGCGGGCGGAGTCTGGCGGGGGTCCTGCGGCATGGGCGTTCGTTTGCGCAATGGCCTATGTTGTAGGGTGCAGGATACGTGGCGGACACGATACGAGGACGGCAGCGATACATGATCCGATTCCGGAAGCAACGCGGCGCCGCGGCCCGCTGGCTCCTGTGGCTGGCGCTGCTGATCGTCGGCACGGCCGGCGCGCTGCTGGCCAGCGCCGATAACGGCGGCGACCGTGAAGCCGTGCTCCTGACCGTGGACGGGGCCATCGGTCCGGCGACCGTAGATTACATCACGCGCGGGATCGATGCCGCCGAGGAGCGCGGTGCCGAGATGGTGGTGCTGCAGCTGGACACGCCCGGTGGCCTCGATTCCAGCATGCGCAGCATCATCAAGCACATGCTGCAGTCCGGGGTGCCGGTGGTGACCTACGTGCACCCGGCCGGCGCGCGGGCCGCCAGCGCCGGCACCTACATGCTCTACGGCTCGCATGTCGCGGCCATGACGCCCGCCACCAATCTGGGCTCCGCGACTCCCGTACAGATGGGCGGGGGTGGTCTTCCGGGTCTGGACGAGGAAGACCTCGAGGAGATGCGCGAGGACGCGGCGGAGGAAGACAACGGCGACGGAAACGGAAACGGCGAAGCGGAAGAGGGGCGGAACGACAACGGGGGCGAGCCGTCTGCCGGGGAGGAACGGCTGGAGGATGACCCCGAGCCCCGGCGCGGCGAGGATGCGATGGAGCGCAAGGTGCTGGAGGACGCGGTGTCGTACATCCGCGGGCTGGCAGAGCGCTATGATCGCAACGCCGACTGGGCCGAGGAGACGGTGCGCGAGGGGTCGAACCTGACCGCCACCGACGCGCTGAACCAGAACGTCATCGATTTCGTTGCCGACAATCTCGACGATCTGCTCCAGCAGATCGACGGCCATACGGTGAAGCTGGCAACCGGCGAGCGCGAGCTGGTGACCGAAGGCATCCGGATCGTGCGCATGGATCCGGACTGGCGCACCGAACTGCTGTCGCTGATCACCAATCCCAACATCGCCTACATCCTGATGCTGATCGGGATCTACGGCATCATCTTCGAACTGGCCAATCCCGGGGCGGTCTACCCGGGTGTGATCGGTTCCATCTCGCTGATTCTGGCTTTTTTCGCCCTGCAGGTGATGCCGATCAACTACGCCGGGCTGGCGCTGATGCTGCTGGGGATGATCTTCATGATCGCCGAGGCCTTCGTGCCCAGCTTCGGCGCTCTGGGCATAGGAGGACTCGTGGCATTCATGACCGGTTCCGTGATCCTGTGGGACGACCCCAATCTGAATGTGGCCCTGCCGCTGGTGGTGGGCACGGCCATCGCGATCGGCCTGGTGTCGGTGTGGGTGCTGGGGCGGCTGTTCAAGCTGCGCGGGCAAAAGCCCGCGACCGGCCACGAGGAGATGATCGGCATGATCGGTCACGCCCGTGCGGATTTCGAGGTGCGGGGCCCGGTGTGGGTGCACAGCGAGCTGTGGACGGCCGAGACCACGGCGCCGGTTCGTGAAGGGCAGAAGGTGCGCGTGACGGCCATCGAGGGCCTGCGCCTGACGGTCGAGCCAGTGGAGCAGGAAGGAACGGCGGAAACGGCGTAAGCCCCGGGCCAGATTCGGCCGGGGGCGCAGGTGTCCCGTGCACCGATTCATGGATGCCGGCAGAGCCGGTCCCGGGCCGCGAAAATTCGGTCCGCACATGCAGTAATCCGCCTTCCGGCGGAAAGGAGTGCAACATGTTGAACGATTTCGGTTATCTCGTCGTACCGCTGGTCATCATCATCGCCCTGATCGCGATGTCGATCCGGGTGCTGCGCGAGTACGAGCGCGGCGTGGTCTTCTTCCTGGGCCGGTTCCAGTCGGTCAAGGGCCCGGGCCTGATCATCGTGATCCCGGGCATCCAGCAGATGGTCCGGATCGACCTGCGCATCATCACCCTCGACGTGCCCAGCCAGGACGTGATCTCTCAGGACAACGTGACGGTGCGAGTGAACGCGGTGCTGTATTTCCGCGTGGTGGACTCGGCCAAGTCGGTGATCCAGGTGGAGGACTACTATGCCGCCACCAGCCAGCTGGCGCAGACCACGCTGCGCTCGGTGCTGGGCAAGCATGACCTGGACGAGATGCTGTCCGAGCGTGACAAGCTGAACAACGACATCCAGGAGATCCTCGATTCGCAGACCGATGCCTGGGGCATCAAGGTCACCAATGTCGAGATCAAGCATGTCGACCTGGACGACTCGATGATCCGCGCCATTGCCCGTCAGGCCGAGGCCGAACGCGAACGCCGCGCCAAGGTCATCCACGCCGAGGGTGAACTGCAGGCGGCCGAGAAGCTGGTACAGGCGGCCCAACAGATGGAGGCGGCGCCTTCTTCCCTGCAACTGCGTTACATGCAGACCATGGCGGACATGTCCACCAACGGGAACGCCAACACCATCTTCTTCCCGCTGCCGCTGGAGCTGACCAAGGTGTTCGAGAACCTGGCGGCCAAGTTCCGTGCGGAGAACCCCGAGAACCCGCTCAACGCAGCCGCCGCGGCTGCCGGCATGGGGACGAAGAAGGGTGCCTCGGACGTGACCGGTGACACCGCCGGCGGGCCGGCTGCGGCTACCGGCGACGAGGGAGAAGCCGGGGCGCGCGGGACGAATCGGGGGCCGGCGCCGGATGACCCCGCGAATCCCTGATCGCACCGGCGCGGTTCCACCGGGATGACGACGGAGACCACGGCCGCAGGCGCGGGTGCTTTCGGGGATGTCCCCGGGGAGGCTTCCGGGGGAGTGACGCACGAGGGGAGCGACACCGCGGTCGCCGGATCCGTCCCGGCGGTCCTCGATCGATTCCTGGACGAGCTGTGGGCGGTGGAAGGCCTGGCCGACCGGACCCTGGCGGCCTACCGGCGCGATCTGAGCGCGCTGGCAGGTTTCCTGGCGGCGCGGGACGGGGCACTGGAGGCCGCGACCCATGCCGACCTGCTGGCCTTTGTCGCCGCCCGCATGCAGGGCGGGGCGCGCCCGCGTTCGGTGGCCCGGGCGCTGTCCTCGATTCGCCGCTTCTATCGTTTTCTGGTGCAGGCGGGCGAACGCGAGGACGACCCCTCGGCCGGGATCGACCCGCCGCGACCCGGGCGCCCGCTGCCGGCCGGGCTGTCGGAGGGACAGGTGGAGGCGCTGATGACGGCACCGGATACCACCACGGCGGTGGGACTGCGTGACCGGGCGATGCTGGAGATGATGTACGCGGCCGGTTTGCGGGTCTCCGAACTCGTCGGGCTGGAAGGCACGGCGGTGAATACCCGGCAGGGCGTGGTGCGCATCACCGGAAAGGGCGGACGCGAGCGTCTGGTGCCGCTGGGCGAGATGGCGACCGACTGGCTGGCGGCGTATCTCGACCGCGCGCGCCCCGAGCTGATGGCGGGGCACCCGCCGGTGGAGGCGGTGTTCGTGACCCGGCGCGGCCGGGGGCTTACGCGTCAGGCCTTCTGGTACCGGATCAAGGCGCATGCGGCGCAGGCCGGCATCGATACGGCCCTGTCGCCGCACACCCTGCGGCACGCGTTCGCCACCCATCTGCTGGACCACGGGGCCGACCTGCGCGTGGTGCAGATGCTGCTGGGGCACAGCAGCCTGTCCACGACGCAGATCTACACCCACGTCGCGCGGGCGCGGCTGCAGGCGTTGCATGCGGAACACCATCCCCGGGGGTAGCCGTCTGTCCCCCGGAAGGCAACCGGCCTACAATCCACGTTTTGATTCATCAGCGAGACACCCATGTTGCTCAAGCGCGTTCTTCCTTTCGCGGTCGCCCTGGCGGCCGCCGGCACCACCGCTCAGGCCAGCGAGGCGATCGAGCAGGCCATGTCGCAGGCCATCCCCGATGCCGAGATCGACTCCATTCATTCCACCCCGCTCGACGGGATCAAGGAGGTCCGCTACGGCACCGAGATCTTCTACGTCAGCGAGGATGGCCGTTACGTGATGCAGGGCAGCCTGATCGACCTGCAGACCCGCGAGAATCTGACGGAGCAGGCGAAGGGCGGTGCGCGTGCCGAGCTGTTCGAGGCCATCGACGACAGCGAACTGGTGGTTTATGAACCGAACGGCGAGACCCGCGCCGTGCTGAACATCTTCACCGATCCCAACTGCCCGTACTGCCGCGACATCCACGCCGATCTGCCGGAATACCTGGAAGCCGGCGTCAAGGTGCGCTACCTGATGTTCCCGGTGCTTGGTCGGGATTCGCCGGAGATCATGAACCGCACCTGGTGTGCCGATGATCGCCAGGCGGCCATGGATCGTTCCAAGGAGGGTGACAAGCTGACGGATCTGGACGGAAACTGCGCCACCCCGCAGGACGAGCACATGCAGCTGGGGCAGAGTCTGGGCGTGCGCGGCACGCCGGCCCTGTTCACCGAAAACGGCGAGATGCTCGCCGGCTACGTTGAGCCGGAAGAGGTGCTGTCCCGCGTGCTGGGCGACTGATCCCATGAGCGTGGCCGCCGACGACGCCTTCTTCCTGCGCGAGGCCATCCGCCTGGCGCGGGAGTCCGTGGATGTCGGCGGCGGACCCTTCGGCGCCCTGGTGGTGCGCGACGGCGAGATCGTCGGCCGCGGGGCGAACCGCGTGATCCCGTGGCAGGATCCCACCGCGCATGCCGAGGTGGCGGCGATTCGCGACGCCTGCCGCCACCTGCAGGACCACCGCCTGTACGGCGCGACCCTGTACGTCTCCTGCGAACCCTGTCCGATGTGTCGTGCGGCGGCGTGCTGGGCGCGGCTGGACCGGGTGGTGCATGCCGCCTCGGCCGCGGATGCCGCCGCGGCCGGGTTTGACGACGAGCGGATCCGCGACGAACTGGTGGCGGCCCCCGAGGCGCGCCGTCTGCCGTTGATCCGCACCCTGGCCGAGGAGGGGCGGGCGGTCTTCGACTACTGGGAACGTCACGCCAACCGCCGGTTGTACTGAATGTGCGGCGGGTTCCGGTCGGGCCCGGCCGCCCATGCATGACGCGGCGCCCGGACTGGGGCACAATCCGGGCACGGAACAGGGAGTGGGGCGGCATGGAGAAGCGTCTGCTGGAATTGTCGGTTTGTGTGGAGCCCGATCGGCGCCGGCTTGCGCGTTTCGCCCTGGATGCGGTGGTCGCCCTGGGCGGCAGCCCGTTCCGGGCCACCGCCCGTTTCGATGCCCTTCTGCACGCGCTGCGCGAGGCGGCCGCCAATGTGGAGGGCGGGCTGCAGGTGGCGCTGGTGGCCCACGGGCGCGAACTCGCCCTGTGCTGGGAAGAGGCGGGGGGACACGCGCGCCGTGAACGTCTCGATCGTGTCCCCGAAGACCCCTCGGAGTCCTCGCTCGAGGCCCTGTCGCGCCGCCTGCGGCGGGGTTCCGAGTCCACCGATCCCGAGCTCCTGCGCCGACGCAATGCCCGCTTCGCCGCCGAACTGGAACGCGCCCGCGAGCGGGCGGCGGCCGAGATGGCCGAACTCGAGGCCGATCTGGAACGCAAGAAGGCCGAACTCCAGCGCTCGATCCGCGAAGCCGAGACGGACAGCCTGACCGGTCTGTTCAACCGTGGCGCCTTCGATGCCCGCCTGGAAGAGTCCCTGTTGCACTGTGCCCGGCAGGACGAGCCCCTGAGTCTGGTACTGCTGGACCTGGATTTCTTCAAGCAGATGAACGACACCCACGGCCATCAGTTCGGGGATGATTACCTGCGTGGCATGGCCGACGCCATGCGTGCAGCCATCCGCGAACACGTGGACCTCCCCTGCCGCACCGGGGGCGACGAGTTCGCCATTATCGTGTTCGGTGACCGCGACGCGGCGGCCGGCGTGGCGCAGCGCGTGCTCGCGGCGATGGAAGGCCGGGTCAGCATCGGCGTGGGGCAGCGGGCGGACGGTGACGCTCCGGAGCAGCTGGTGGCCCGCACCGATGCGGCACTGTATCTGGCCAAGCACCGTGGCCGCGGGCAGGTGGCCACCGAACTCGAGCTCGAGGTCCCCGACGCACCGGCGGCCGCGGCCCCGGGAGTCCGCGCGTGAGCGCCGTGCCGCCCGCGCGTCAGCCGTATGCCCTGCTGAGCGAGCAGGCGGCGGCGCGCGCCGGCGGGCAGGTCCTGCTGCAGTCGCGGCTGAAGACCGTGGCGCGGCGCCTGGGTTTCGGCGAGATCAAGCGCGAGCGCATGCTGCTGGTCTGCCAGGAGCTCGTGACCAACCAGATGAAATACGCGCGCGGGACCGGACTGGTGCAGATCTGGGAGCAGCGCTCGCCGGAGCCCGCGCTCGACCTGTTCGCGATGGATTTCGGTCCGGGGATCGCGGACCTGAACCAGGCCCTGGCCGACGGTCATACCACCTCGGGGACCCTGGGCAAGGGGCTGGGCACCGTGCGGCGCCTGGCCGACGATTCCGATTTCTACAGTGTTCCCGCGACGCAGGCCGCCGGTACACCGTGGCAGGGGACCGCGGCATGGGCCCGTTTTCGCCCCGGGGACAACGGACAGGACGAGCCCGGTCCGGCCTTCGGCCGTTACCTGCGGGCATTGCACGACGCGCCGCACAACGGAGATTGCGCGGACCTCGCGGTGGACCGGCACGGTCTGCGCTGGGTCCATATGGACGGCCTGGGCCACGGAGTGGAGGCCGCAACCGCGGTGGCGGGACGCTGTCGACCGGGCGAGCCGGGTGACTCGCCCGCGGAAGTGCTGCACCGGCTGAGCCGTGATCTGAGCGGCTCGCGCGGGGCGGTGGGGATTGCCGGCGAGGTTATGGTGGCGGAACGCGGCGCCCGGGTGTGTGGCGTTGGGGACATGAACGCCTGGGTCGTGCGTGAAGGGGAGCGGCGTGGCCTGGAGATGGCGCCGGGCATTCTCGGGCATGATCATCGCAGTTGCGAGGAGATCCGGCTGGACCTCCCCCCGCATGCGCTGGTGCTCACGGCCTCGGACGGTATCCGGCGCAACTGGAGCCTGGCCAGCTTTCCCGGTCTGTGGCGCCGGCATCCGCAGCTGCTGGCGCTGGTGCTGGGCCAGGTGCTGGGGCGCAGCAACGATGACAAGTCGCTGCTGGTCATCCGCCTTTGACGGCAGGCCGGGGAAACACAACAAAAAACGAGGAGGAATCATGACAGGGGGCAACATGAATCGGGAGGACGGCGAGACCCGCAGTGCCAACGAGATCCTGGTCGAGCAGCTGATGGTCAACGTCGGCCGGATTTCCGGGGTGATCGAGGAGCGTGGTCACAACATCTTCGTGCAGGGGAACATCCTGTCGCGCGAGGAGATCAGCGACTACTCCGTGGAGTTCATGGAGCTGTTCGTGATGCTGCTGCAGCACGAGGGGCGGTCGGACCGCTCCAGCGAGGAGTTCCGTGCGCTGCAGCAGTTCTTCACCACCATGTCGCAGCAGATCCTGATGCGGGGCGGCGACATGGAGGAGTTCGTGCGTTATCTGCAGTTCATGCAGAACGTGATGATCGAGGATCTGGGGCGCGACGCGGAGATCACGCCCGAACAGACCCGCGAGACCCTGCTCCTGCTGGCCGGGGTGTTCAACGATATCATCCTGGACGTCTATCGGGTGTATCTGGAGCAGAAGGAAAGCACCATCGAGGCGCAGCAGGCCGAACTGCGCGAGATCTCCACGCCCATCACCGAGATCTGGGACGGCGTCCTGACGCTGCCGATCATCGGTACCCTGGATTCGTCGCGCACCATGGTGGTGATGGAAAAGCTGCTCGGGCGCATCGAGCAGGACCGGGCCCGCGTGGTGCTGATGGATGTCACCGGGGTCATGGCGATCGATTCCCAGGTATCGCACCATCTGGTGCAGATGATCCGTGCGATCGGCCTGATGGGTGCGCGTCCGGTGCTGACCGGGATCCGGCCGGAGATCGCCCGGGCGCTCACCAGCCTCAACATCGATCTGGGCGACGTGACGACCCGCGCGACCCTGGCCGAAGGGCTGAAGGAGGCCTTCCACTGGCTGGGCGTGCGGATGGCCGACGCCCGGACCCCGGCCTGACGGGCGCGCCGATGGTCCGGGGCATGCATCTCACCCGGATCGGGGCGGACGCGGTGCTGCTGGAGCCGGGCGAGGGCCTGGATCCCGGCGAGCCGGACCGCTATCTGGTCGCGCTGGGGGATTATCTTCAGGCGGCGCGGGCCCGACGACTGATTTACGACCTCGACAGCGTGCCGGTGGTCGATGCCCTCTACTACGACTGGCTGAAGGCGGTGCACGGACTTTGCCGGGTCATCGGGGTGGAGATGGTGGTCGCGAACATGGCACCTTCGGTGGCTTATGCGCTGGCGGCGCGCCTGGATGAGGTGCCGCCCTTTGCCTGTGCGCGCGACGTGGAGCGCGCGCGCTGACATCCGCCATCCCCGCGACCGGGAGAACGCCGCATGCTGGAACTGGGCATTGTTGCCCTGACCACCTTCTTCGTGACCGTCGGCCCGGTGGACGTGGCGGTGGTGTTCGCGGTGCTGACCCGCGGCATGGATCCGGCGCAGCGCCGCGCGATGGCCTGGCGCGGCGCGCTGCTGGCGACCGCCATCCTGCTGCCGTTCGCGCTGTTCGGCGAGGCCGCGCTGGGGGTGCTGGGGATCTCGTTGCCGGCCCTGTATACCGCCGGTGGTATCCTTCTGCTCCTGATCGGCATCGACATGGTGTTCGCGCGCAGCTCCGGCGGGGTCTCGGCCACCCCGGACGAGACCCGCGAGGCACGCTCGCGCACCGACCTATCGGTGTTCCCGCTGGCCACGCCGCTGCTGGCCGGACCCGGGGCGATGGGCGCGGCCATCCTGATGATGAGCCGTGCCAGCGGCGATCTGGCCGCGCAGGCGGTGGTGATCGGGGCGCTGATCGCGATCATGGCCCTGGCGCTGGTGTGCCTGCTGGTCGCGGTGCGCATCCAGCACTGGCTGGGCGTCACCGGCGCGCACGTGCTCACGCGCATCATGGGCGTACTATTGTCCGCGCTGGCGGTTCAGTTCATCTTTGACGGACTGGCCGACAGCGGTGTAATGACCTGACATCGAAGGAGCGATGCATGACCCGAACCTGTCCGCACTGCGCAACCGAGAACCCCGACGACGCGGCCTTCTGCAAGGCCTGTGGCCGTTCGCTGGATTTCGACCGCGAGCCGTCGGAGCCGAACGGCTCCGGCATGGATCCGGAGTCGGGTTCAGGCCGGGGCGAAGCGCCACCTCCCGTTTCCGGCGGGTCCGGACAGGTGCCGGCCGAGGGGCCGCCGCAGGATCGTGCGGCATTCGGCGGCTTCTGGCGGCGCGTGCTGGCGGTGCTGATCGACGGGGTGATCCTGGGTATCCCGCTGACCGTGGTGCAGGCGATGATCAGCCCGGAAACCATGCACACCGAGGAATGGACCGATGCGGACACCGCCTGGACCTTCGTGAACATCCTGGTTGGCTGGTTCTATTTCGCCGGCATGCACAGCTCGCAGTACCGCGCGACCATCGGCAAGATGGTGGTGGGGCTGCGGGTGGTCGACTGGCATGGCGAGCGCATCAGCTTCGCCCGCGCGACCGGCCGCCATTTCGCCGAATTCCTGTCCGGTCTGCTGTTCATGATCGGCTACCTGATGGTGGCCTTCACCCGGCAGCGCCGCGCCCTGCACGACTTCATCGCCGAGACCTGGGTAGTGCGTCGCGAGTGGCTGGCTGAATAGTCCGTTCAGCCGGGCGTTCGGCGGGCGGTCCTGAAAATCCCGGCCGAATCCAGTATGGTATTGGACCTTTCCGGCGCCGTACCCCGCCCGGTCTCGACCTTCCGGCCGCCGTCCGCGGCCGGTTGGGCGCCTTGTGGCGGGCCGCTGCGCGCCCGAATTGCCTAGAACCCAACGGGAGTCACCGAATGTTTTCGATCGACATGAGCATCAACGGCTACGATGACGAACTCTGGAGCGCGATCCGCAAGGAGGCGCAGCGCCAGGAAGAGCACATCGAGCTGATCGCCTCGGAGAACTACACCAGCCCGCGCGTGATGGAAGCGCAGGGTTCGGTGCTGACCAACAAGTACGCCGAGGGCTACCCGGGCAAGCGCTACTACGGCGGCTGCGAGCACGTCGACGTGGTCGAACAGCTGGCCATCGACCGCCTCAAGCAGCTCTACGGCGCCGATTACGCCAACGTGCAGCCGCATTCCGGCTCGCAGGCCAACGCGGCGGTGTACATGGCCCTGCTGCAGCCGCATGACACCGTGCTGGGCATGAGCCTGGACGCCGGTGGCCACCTGACCCACGGCGCCAAGCCGAACTTCTCCGGCAAGATCTACAACGCCGTGCAGTACGGCATCACCGACGAGGGCCTGATCGACTACGACGAGGTCCAGCGTCTGGCCACCGAGCACCAGCCGAAGATGATCGTCGCCGGCTTCTCCGCCTACTCGCGGGTGGTGGACTGGAAGCGCTTCCGCGAGATCGCCGATTCCGTGGGTGCCTACCTCATGGTGGACATGGCCCACGTCTCCGGCCTGATCGCCGCCGGCGAGTACCCGAACCCGATCGACCATGCCCACGTGGTTACCTCCACCACGCACAAGTCCCTGCGCGGTCCGCGCGGCGGCTTCATCCTCTCCAAGGGCCAGCCGGAACTGAACAAGAAGTTCCAGTCGCTGATCTTCCCGGGCACCCAGGGCGGCCCGCTGATGCACGTGATCGCCGGCAAGGCGGTGGCGTTCAAGGAGGCCCTGGAGCCGGAATTCAAGACCTACCAGAAGCAGGTGATCGCCAACGCCCGCGCGATGGCCGAAGTGCTGGTCGAGCGCGGTTTCGACATCGTCTCCGGCGGCACCGACAACCACCTGTTCCTGCTGAGCCTGGTGTCCAGGGGCATGACCGGCAAGGACGCGGACGCCGCGCTCGGCCGCGCCAACATCACGGTCAACAAGAACGCGGTGCCGAACGACCCGCAGTCGCCGTTCGTGACCTCCGGCATCCGCATCGGCACCGCCGCCCTGACCACCCGCGGCTTCACCGAGTCCGAGTCCCGCGAACTGGCCGGCTGGATCGCCGACGTGCTGGACAACATGGACAACGAGCAGGTGATCGACGACGTCCGCGGCAAGGTCCTGGATATCTGTCGCCGGTTCCCGGTGTACAGCGCCGGCGAATAAACCGGGGCGATGCGCTGCCCGGCCTGCGGTGCCAGTGACACCCGCGTGGTCGACTCCCGGGTCGCCGGACCCGAGCAGGAACAGATCCGGCGACGGCGGGAGTGCCGCGTGTGCCACGAGCGCTTTACCACCTTCGAGCGGGCGGAGTTCAGCCTGCCGCGGGTGGTCAAGCGCAGCGGCGAGCGGGTGGCCTTCGATGACGACAAGCTGCGCAGCGGTCTGCGCCGGGCGCTGCACAAGCGTCCGGTGCGCACCGAGGACGTGGAGAACGTCATCGACGACATCAAGCGCCGTCTGGCCGGGACCAGTGCCCCCGAAATCAAGTCCGACCGTATAGGCGAGATGGTCCTGGAGGCCCTGCACGGGCTGGACCATGTCGCCTATATCCGGTTTGCCTCCATCTATCTCAGCTTTGCCAGCGTGCAGTCCTTCCGCGAGGCCATCGAGCGTCTGGAGGACGACCTGAGTCCCGAGATGCGGCGCCACCAGCTGCGCCTGATCGACGAGGAGGCCGCGCGCGCCGCGGCTGACGAGTCCCCCGAAGACCCCCCGCCCGACAACCCTTCCGGCGAACCCCGATGAACGCAGCCGACCGTGAATGGATGCACCGCGCGCTGATGCTGGCGGATTGCGGCCGTTTTACCGCCGATCCCAACCCGCGTGTGGGCTGCGTGATCGTGCGCGACGGGCACGAGGTGGGCGTCGGCGTGCACTGGCGGGCCGGCGAGGCGCATGCCGAGGTCAACGCCCTGCAGGCGGCGGGGGACGCTGCGCGCGGTGCCACTGCGTACGTGAGCCTGGAGCCGTGCAACCATCACGGGCGCACGCCGCCGTGCACCGAGGCGCTGATCGCCGCCGGGGTGGGGCGCGTGGTGATCGCCATGGAGGATCCCGATCCGCGCGTGTGCGGAGGCGGGGCGGATCGCCTGCGCGCGGCCGGCATCGCGGTGGAGACCGGGCTGCTGGAGGCCGAGGCGCGGGCCCTGAATCCCGGTTTCGTGCAGCGCATGGAACGCGGGCGCCCGTGGGTGCGCATCAAGTCCGCGATCTCGCTGGACGGGCGCACGGCGATGGCCTCGGGCGAGTCGCAGTGGATCACCGGCGAGGCCGCACGCAACGACGTGCAGCTGTGGCGTGCGCGGGCCGGGGCCATCCTGACCGGCAGCGGCACCGTGCTGGCCGATGACCCGCAGCTCAACGTGCGCCGCAGTCCGACGGAGCTGGCCGCGGCGGCCGGACTGCCGGAATCGCCGCGGCTGGCCGATCTTCCGGTGCGCCAGCCATTGCGGCTGATCGTGGATTCGGGCCTGCGGACCCCGCCCACCGCGCGCATCCTGCAGGGTTCACCCACCTGGGTCCTCACTACCGAGTCCGCGGCGGCGGGTCCGGCCGCGGATGTCCTGCGCGGGCGCGGCGCCGACCTGATCGTCCTGCCGGAGGCGGCGGAGGACGCCGCCGGGCACCTCGATCTGCAGGCCCTGCTGGCGGAGCTGCACATCCGCGAGATCAACGAGCTGCACGTGGAGGCCGGTCCGGGGCTGGCCGGTGCGCTGGCCCGCGCCGGGCTGGTGGACGAGTGGCTGGTGTACCAGGCCCCGTTGCTGCTGGGCTCCGGCGGGCGGCCGATGGTGGACTGGGACATCGGACGCATGGCCGAGCGCGCGGAGCTGGAGGTCGTCGAGTCCCGCTGGCTGGGCGAGACCCTGCGGTTGCGGGCTCTCCCCCGCGGGGTCCCGAATTCGCTATGATCCCCGCATTTCCACACGGACAGGCCGCGCCATGTTCACCGGCATCATCGAAAGCCTCGGCACCCTCGACACCCTGACGCCCAGCGGCGGCGACCGCCGGCTGCATGTCAGTGCGCCGGGGCTGGACTTTTCGGGTACACACCTCGGGGACTCGATCGCGGTCAATGGCGTGTGCCTGACGGTGACCGACCTCTCGGTGGACGGCTTCACCGCCGATGTCAGCCGCGAGACCCTGGAGGTGACCACGCTGGGCGATCTCGGCCGCGGCGACCGGGTCAATCTGGAACGCGCGCTGGCGCTGGGCGATCGGCTCGGTGGCCATCTGGTCTCCGGCCACGTGGACGGCGTGGGCGAGCTGGTTTCGATGGAGCCGGATGCCCGTTCGACCCGGGTGCGGTTCCGGGCCCCGGCGGCGCTGGCACGCTATATCGCTGCCAAGGGGTCGATCACCATCGACGGCACCAGCCTCACCGTGAACCGGGTCGAGGGGGCCGAGTTCGAGGTCAACATCATCCCGCATACCCGGGACCTGACGCGCTTCTCGGTCTACGCCCCGGGGACGCGCGTGAACCTGGAGGTCGACCTGATCGCCCGCTATCTGGAGCGCCTGATGCTGGGCGAGCGCGCGGCCGACCCGGCCGCGGGTTCCGGCGATGGCGGCGGCTCGGGGCTGTCCGAGGACTGGCTGGCCGAGCAGGGCTTTCCCAATCATTCCGGCCCGCGCGACTGAGCGCGGGCCCCGACGGCAGGTGTTCATGGAATTTTCCGATACCGAAACCATCCTCGCGGAACTCGAGGCCGGGCGCATGGTGGTCATCGTCGACGACGAGGACCGCGAAAATGAGGGCGACATCCTGATGCTCGCCTCGCACGTGCGCCCCGAGGACATCAACTTCATGGCCAAGTACGGCCGCGGGCTGATCTGCCTGACGCTCACCCGCGAGCGCTGCCGGCAGCTGGCCCTGCCGCTGATGGTGACCGACACCAACGACGTGCACGGCACCAACTTCACGCTGTCGATCGAGGCCGCCGAGGGCGTGACCACCGGGATCTCAGCGTATGACCGGGCGCATACCATCCGCACCGCGGTGGGGCCCAACGCCCAGCCGGAAGACATCGTCCAGCCGGGGCACGTGTTCCCGCTGATGGCGCAGCCGGGCGGGGTGGTGGTGCGCGCGGGTCACACCGAGGCGGGCTGCGATCTGGCGCGCCTGGCCGGCGCGGAGCCGGCCGCGGTGATCGTGGAGATCCTCAACGAGGACGGGACGATGGCGCGGCGGCCGGACCTCGAGCGCTTCTGCGCCGAGCACGGTCTGAAGATGGGCACCATCGAGGACCTGATCCGCTACCGCATCGAGAACGAGAAGACCGTGCGCCGGGTCTCCGAGCGCGAGTTCCCCACCGAGCACGGGACGTTCCGCCTGCTGGCGTTTCAGGATGAGGTGGATCACGAGATGCACTTCGCGCTGGTGCGCGGCGAACCCCGCCCGGACCGCGACACCCTGGTGCGCGTGCATCTGGAGAACACGCTGCACGACACCCTCGGTTATGCCGGCCCGGATCGCGGCTGGCCGCTGGACGACGCGCTGCGGCGCATCGACGAGGCGGGCGAGGGCGTGGTGGTGATCCTGCGCAAGCACGAGGGCCCCGAGGCCCTGACCCAGCGGCTGGAGCAGCTGGGTCAGACGGGCCAGATGGCGGGCGAGGAACGCGGCGGCGGGCGCGAGAATTCCGCCGAGTGGCGCATGTACGGCATCGGCGCGCAGATCCTCGCCGACTGCGGCGTCGGTCGGATGCGCCTGATGTCGGCGCCCAAGCGTTTCCACGGGCTGGGCGGCTTCGGCCTGGAAGTCGTGGATTATGTCCACGATGAGGTGGCAGGGTAACGCGCGTTACCAGCGCGCCCGGTCCCACATCTCCGGGTTGGCCCAGAAGCGGGCGTTCAGCCAGTCGGGCGTGAGCTTGTAGTCGTACAGACTGGTGCGGTAGACGGCATGCTCCGGCGTGGCCGTCTCCGCCGCCGGCTCGCGGCGGAAACCCAGGGCGAGGAAGGCGTTCAGGTCCCAGCGGGTATCGCGGCGGCGGTGGAGGATCAGGGTCTCCTCCGCCCAGCGGTCGCGCAGCCCGCCCAGCAGCTGCTGCCCGGTGGCGGTGTCCATTTCTGCCAGCACGTCCAGCACCAGCACCAGTGATTCGCGCCGCACCGGCGGCTCGGCCAGCAGGGCCTGCGGCGTGGTTGCGCGCAGGTCGTCGCCCGACTCCCGCGTGGCGTGCGGGTGAAGGGTCAGGACCAGCGGATTGCCACGGCGCAGACGCGCGGGCAGCTGGCGGCGCAGGGTGTCGATGTCGATCATGCGGGCTCTCGCAGAAGAGACGTTCGTTATACTCTATGTATTCAACCCAGAGAAAGCCGTAAAGGAAGCCGTGCCATGACCCGGGACCTGCTGACCGAATTTCTGTCCAAGCATCCGATGTCCGCCTCCCTGACCCCCGCGGAGGTCGATACCCTGATGCAGTACCTGGAGGTTGTCGAGACCCATCACAAGGAGATCATCGCCGATATCGGGGAAGTCGGCGAGGGACTGTTCTTCGTGGTCAGTGGCACGGCCGCGCTGTATGACGATGACGGCAGCCAGGAGATCGAGGTCGGGCGCATGGAGACCGGCGAGCTGGCGGGCGAGATGTCGTTCTTCGACCGCGTCCCGCGCGGGGTGCGCATGCGCGCGCTGACCGACAACACCCGCCTGCTGCGCCTGACGCGCTCCAAGTACGACCGCCTGCGGGTGGAACACCCGTACATCGCGGTGAACGTGCTGGAGTTCGCCATCATCAGCCTCGATCACCTCATTCGTCGGGTGTCGGAGGACGTGGCGACCTACGCCCGCTACCTCTACGCCCCCGGCAAGAAGTAACGGGCGGCGCGGTCGGACATGGCCGCCGGGGTCACCACCGTCCTCGAACACCTGCTGCTGCCGCCGGGGCTGGCGGTGCTGCTACTGGTCCCGGGGCTGCTGCTGTGGGGCGCGGAGCGCCGCGGGGGCGGCTGGCTGGTCACCCTGGGGCTGGCCGCGCTGATCCTGCCGTCCCTGAACATCGTCGCCGCGCCGCTGGCGCAGACCCTGGAGCGGGATCTGCGCGAACGGCCGCTGGCCACCGGCCGGGCGGACGCGATCGTGGTGCTGGGGGGCGGCCGGGCCAGCGGCCGCCACCACGTCACCGGTGGTGACGATGTCTCGGCCCTGACCTTCGAACGCCTGCGTTTCGCCGCCCATCTGCACCGCCGGACCGGTCTCCCGTTGCTGCTGTCCGGCGGCAGTCCCGGGGCCGAGGGCCGGCCGGCCGAGGCGGAGCTGATGGCGGACGCGCTGCGCCGCGAGTTCCGCGTGGATCCCCGCTGGCTTGAAGGTGCCAGCCGCAATACCCACGAGAACGCCTTCTTTACGGCGCAGCATCTGCAGGGCAGCGGGGTCGAGCGGGTGCTGGTGGTCACTCATGCGATACACATGCCGCGGGCGCTGGGGCGCTTCGAGGCGGCCGGGCTGGCGGCGGACCCGGCACCCACCGGCTTTCGTGGTCCTGCCGGCGAATGGCGCCTGCGCGACTTCGTGCCCACGGTGGATGCGCTGGAGACCTCGCGGTTTGCGCTGCGCGAGTGGCTGGCACGGGCGGCGCGGCCGTTGCGGGATCGTCTGCCGGGCGACCGGCCCGGGGCATGATGGGCGCCATCCGGGCGGTGACTGCCTGGATGGCGCGCGCGGGGTGGCCGGCAGTCCGGCGCATGGGCGGGGCTGTGGTGCTCGTGCTGATGGTACCGGCGGCGACTGGTGCCGACCCGGAGGATGCCGGGGGGCTGACGGTCGACCTGCGGATCGAACGGGGGCTGCACGCGGCACTGGACGCCGAAGGCCTGACGGCGCGCGCACGCCTGCGCGACGGCCGGCTGGCGGTGACCGTCGGGGCCGAACGCCTGCATCTGCCCGAGCCGGTGGGCACGCTCGCCGGAGTACGCCTGGATTGCCCGTCCCTGGTGCCGACCACCGCCGGCTGGCGCTGCCGCGAGGCGCGCCTGTCCGCCGACGGCGGGGATCTGGTCCTGCAGGAACACCCGCTGCGTCTGGACTGGCACACCGGCCATAACCGCCTGCGCGTTGCCGGAGACTGGCCCGGCTGGTTCGGGGCGAGTGGCGAATTCGTGCTGCGCGTGGCCGGTGCCGACGACTGGCGGGCCGAACTGGCCCTGTCCGGGGTGGATCTGGTCGCGCTGGCGGAGTCGCCGCGACTGGCACCCTGGCTGCCCGAAGAGCCGCTGGTGACCCTGCAGTCGGGGCGTGGGGATCTGGCGTTGCAGGGGGCGGCGGAAGGCGGGCACCGGGTGGATCTGCGGCTGCGGGACGTGGGCTTCTCCGATGCGGTCGGCCTGCGCGCGGGCGAGGGCATCGGCGGCCGCCTGGAGGCACGCGAGACGGAGGGGGACTGGATCCTGGACGCGACCCTGGAGGAGGGCGCGGTGTTTGTGGATCCGTGGTTCGTGGACCCGGACGAGACCGGGGCCTTGAACCTGCGCGCGGACGGCCTGCGTCCGGCGGATGGCGGATTCGCGGCCGGGGTGGAGGTGGCGGAACTGTCCGGCTCGCTCGGTGAGATGCTGGCTTTCAGCGGTCAGGAGGTCCGCAGCGGGCCGCCGGAGGCGATCGCTCCTTCGGGGTCTTTCCGCCTCGAGGCACGGGACCCGGGTGCGGTGCATGCGGTGCTGCTGGATCCCGTGCTGGCCGGTACCCCGGGGCGTGATCTGGTGCTCAGCGGGGATTCCGTGGTGGCGCGGCTGGGGCTGGAGCGGGGCGAGCCGCGTTCGGCGACCCTGCGCTGGAAGGCCCTGAGCGCCGAGGACGGGAGCGGGCGTTTCGGCGTGACGGACAGCGACGGCGCCCTGAGCTGGCAGGCGGGTGCGCCCGGAGTCCCGGGGCATCTGGGCTGGGAACGGGCGCATCTGTTCCGCCTGCCGCTGGGCGGGTTCGACGCCCGTGTGCGCGCGCAGCCGGACGGGATCGACCTGCTGGAAGCGACCCGCATCCCGATCCTTGATGGCGCCCTGCGTGTGGATGACTTCGGCCTGCGCCTGACCCCCGACGGCCCGGATGTGCGTTTCACCGGCGGGGTGCAGGCGATCTCGCTGGAGCCATTGACCGAGGTCCTGGGCTGGCCGCGCTTCTCCGGTCGCCTGGCCGGCATGATCCCGGAGGTGCGCCTGGATCGCGGCGATCTGGCGGTCGAGGGGCGGCTGCTGGTGCAGGTGTTCGACGGCGACGTGGTGCTGCGCGACGTGCGCATCCGCGACCTGTTCGGACGAACCCCGGAGTTGGGCCTGTCGGCGCGCATGGACCGCCTGGACCTGGCCCTGGCCACGCGGGCGTTCGACGTGGGCCGGGTCGAGGGTCGGCTGTCCGGGCATCTCGAGGATCTGCACATGATCGACTGGCGTCCGGTGCGCATGGACCTGGCGGTGCACACGCCGGCGGATGCCCCCGGCCGGCGCCGGATCTCGCAACGTGCGGTGCAGAACATCACCGAGCTGGGCGGGCCGGTGCAGGCGGCGGCTTCGTCGGTGTTTCTGCGTTTCTTCGAAAACTTCTCCTACCGCCGGCTGGGCTTTCGCTGCGTGCTGCGGGACGGTGTCTGTGAATCTGGCGGGGTGGCCGACCGGCCGGACGGCGGCTTTACCCTGGTCCAGGGCGGCGGTCTGCCGCGGATCGAGGTAATCGGCTATAACCGGCGTGTGGACTGGGACGAACTGCTGCGCGGACTGTCGCGGGTGACCGCCGGAGAGCCCCCGGAGGTTCGCTGAGCACGCGCATGGGCGCGTTCATGTCCTCGTCAGCCACCGGCTGATGTAATGTAGGATGATGACTGTCCAGCCGTGCCTGCCAAGGAGCTGCCCATGAAAGCCTGGTTCGGGGTTCCCGTACTTGCCCTGCTGTCCGCGCTGGTCGCGGGCTGCGTCACCATCAACATCTATTTCCCGGCCGCCGCGGCGGAGGACGCCGCCCGCGCGATCGTGCGTGATGCCCTGCAGTTCCACGACATCGAAGAGCTGCGCGAGCCCGAGTCGGTGCCGGAAATGGACGGCGGCTCTTCGGATGCCGGGGATGCGGCCGGCGGGCGCTCGATCCCGCTGCTTGCGCGCCTGCTGGAGGGGCTGATCGCTCCGGCCGCGGCCAGCAACCCGGACCTGCAGGTCGAGACCCCGGCAGTCAACCGTATCCGGGCATCGATGCGCGAGCGCGCGCCGCAGCTGGCGCCGCATTTTCGCAGCGGGGCCATCGGCTTCGGTGCTGATGGCGACGTGGCCATCCGGGATCTCTCCGAGGTGCCGCTGCGCGAGCGCAGCGAGGTGCAGCGCCTGGTCAGCGAGGAGAATTCCGACCGCAGCTCGCTGTACCGCGAGATCGCCCGGGCCAACGACCGCCCCGACTGGGAGGACCGCATCCGCGAGACTTTCGCCCGTGTCTGGGTGGAGGAAGCGCCGACCGGCTACTGGTATCGCTCGGGCGGTGAATGGCGGCAGAAATGATCGAAGGGGTCCGCGCGGGAGGTTGCCGGATTGGGGGATAACGCCAGCCTCGGAACACGTCTGGAGGCCGCGCGGCATCGGCTGGAACGCCTGGTTCTGGAGAGCGACCTGGCATTGATGCCGCGCTGGAAGGCGCTGGGGCTGGGTATTCTGCGCGGGCTGTATGCCCTGATCCGCGAAGCGGCCGAGGGCCAGCTGACGCTGCGCGCGATGAGTCTGGTGTATACCACCCTGCTGTCGTTCGTGCCGCTGCTCGCGCTGTCTTTTTCCGTTCTCAAGGGATTTGGCGCTCACAACGCGGTGGAACCGCTGCTGCTGGAATTCCTGGAGCCGCTGGGCGAGCAGGGTGTGGATATCGCCCACAACGTGGTCGGGTTTGTCGACAACATGCGCGTGGGGGCGCTGGGCGCGGTCGGCCTGATCTTCCTCGTGTATACGGTCGTGGCCCTCGTGCAGAAGATCGAGGCCGCGTTCAACACCATCTGGCGGGTGGAGACCCAGCGCAGTCTGGCACAGCGGTTCAGCAGCTATCTGTCGGTGATCATGATCGGGCCGCTTCTGGTGTTCGCCGCGCTGGGGATCACGGCGACGGTCATGTCCTCCGAGGCGATGCAGGCGGTCGCCGGGGTGGAGCCCTTCGGGCGGGTGATCAGCGAGCTTTCGCGTCTGGTGCCGTATGTGCTGATCATCGCGGCCTTCGCGTTCATCTACATGTTCGTGCCCAACACCCGGGTGCGCCTGGCACCGGCGCTCGCGGGTGCCGTGGTCGCGGGCGTGCTGTGGCAGAGCATGGGCTGGGTGTTCGCCAACATGGTGGCGGGCTCCACGCGCTACGACGCGATCTATTCCAGCTTCGCCATCATGATCCTGTTGCTGATCTGGATCTATCTGGCCTGGCTGATCCTGCTGATCGGGTCCAACGTGGCGTTCTACGTGCAGCATCCGGAATACATGAACGTGCGGGGCCGCCGTCCGCGGCTGTCGGCCGCGGCGCACGAGCGTCTGGGGCTCAACCTGATGCAGGTGGTGGGGCGGCACTTCGTGGAAGGACGCACGCCGCCCACTGTCGATGACGTGGCCGCGGAGCTGTACGTGCCCGGGAACTCGCTGGGCGGTGCAGCCCGGGCCCTGGAGGCCGCGGGACTGCTGAGGCGCACCGAAGCCCTCGGTCTGGTGCCGGGGCGCGACCTCGGCCATCTACCGGTCGCGGAGGTGCTGCACGCCCTGCGGGAGGATCAGGAAGATCCGGCGCTGCGGACCCTGCGCGGTGATTCGGCGGTGGAGTCGGCGCTGGAAGAGCTGGACGTGGCCCGTCGCCATCATCTGGGGGCGCGCACCATGCGCGATCTGCTGGAGCGGGCGGGCGCGCAGCAGCCGGCGAGGCCGGCGCAGGAAGACGCTGATGCCGGCCCGGGCCCGAGTCCGGGTTCGCGTGCCGGGGAGTCGCGTCCCGGCTCGGGTGCGTCCCTGGCACCCTGATTCGGTGCCCGCGGCGGGTGCGCGAGTCCGGAGCCGGCGGGATCAGGCGTTCGAGTTGGCTTCCGCGTCCAGGCGCTGCTGGGCCCGGTGCATCAGCTGGCCGGAAACGCGCTCCACCAGCGAACTCGCCGCCCTGCGCACCGCCGCTTCCACCAGCGGATTACCGAGACGGTATTCCAGCTCGAACTCGACCCGGGTCAGCCCTTCGCCGGCCGGCTGCAGGCGGTAACTGCCGCGATTGTGGATGCCGCGGATCGAGCGCCAGGCGAAATGCTCCGGCTCCACGGCGCTGCAGACCTCGACATCGAAATCCATGGTCATCCCCGCCGCCACGATGGTCCAGCGGTACTGCTCGCCACCCAGGGGCTCGATGGTGCGCACGTGGTCGCACAGGTCGACGAAGTTGGGGACATGGCTGAGCAGGGCAAAGACCCGCTCGGGTTCGGCCTGCAGGGAGGTTTCGTGCGTGATACGGCGCATGCTCGCGACTCGCTGGCTGGAACGGGGGATCAGATCCTGAGAGCCCCCGAAGTGCCTCCGGGTTCCCCGCGGCCGTCCTTCCGGCTCTGCCGGCTTCGCTTGTGACCCCGGGGACGCCGTTCTAACATGACGCCCGTCTCCGCTGTAACCACTGTTGCGAGCCCTGCATGAGCTTTGCCCGAGATCATCGTCCGGACCCCGACGCCGGTTTCATGGAACGCTACGAATCCGGAGCGCTGGGTATCCTGCACTGGGAGCAGCTGGATGCGCTGTGGGCCACGCTGCGGGTCACGGCCCGCGACGGCGAGTGGTACGTCTACGCAGTGGGCGAGGCGGTGCCGCAGGCGCCGGTGAGTGCCGCCGAGCTGGACCGCTTCCTCACGGAGATGGACGCGTTGCTGCGGGTCGATCACGACGAAAGCTACTGCGGCATCGTCTACGTGGACGACCGCGAGGCCCCGCGCTTCGTGAAGATCTTCGACCCCAACAACCTCGGATCCTCCTGCGGCTCGTCGGGCCTGCGGGTACTGCCGGGCTGGATCCTGTCCACCGTACCGCCGGAAGACCTGCAGGCCATCATGCCCCCGCCGAACAGCCGCCGCCGCTGGTGGCAGCGGCTGTTCCCCTGAGCTCCTTTTCTCGAGGGGCTGCTTTCAGGAGGCCGCGCCGAACACGTCGTCGATGTGGCGGGCGGTCAGGACGCGTTCCGACCAGATCAGCAGGGTATCGGCATCGGCGGATTCGATCCGCTCCCGCTGTTTTTCCGCGGCGTCTGCACCGAACTTGCGGCCGATCAGACGCAGGAGGACCGCGGCTTCACCCTGCGTGACGCCTTCCTGCAGTCCCTGCTGTCGCCCCTGTTCCAGCCCTTGCTCCAGGCCCTGCTCCAGGCCCTGCTCCAGGCCCTGCTCCAGGCCCTGCTCCAGGCCCTGCTCCAGGCCCTGCTCCAGGCCCTGCTCCAGGCCCTGCTCAAGACCCTTCTGCAGCCCTTTTTGCAGCCCCTGCTGCTCGTAGCGGCGCTGCCATTCCTTTACGCGTTCGGCCAGCATGGTTTCCATCTCCCGCAGGTCATTGTTCGGTGGTGCCAGCGTTTCGCCGAAGCGGCCGGGGATGACCACTCGACCCAGCCAGACGCTGAAGGCCCGTCGCAGGGATCGTTGCTCCGGGTGTTCCAGCCATTGCA
>NZ_ATUL01000030.1:0-28127 GCF_000420185.1 Thioalkalivibrio sp. ALR17-21
ACCGGCGGCGAACCGCTGGTGCGTCACGGCCTCCCGGATCTGGCGGCGCGGCTGAACGCCCTGCCGGGCATCGACGACATCTCGCTGTCCACCAATGCGGTGCGTCTGGCGAAGCACGCCGACGCGCTGGCCGCGGGCGGGGTCGGGCGCATCAACGTGAGCCTGGACACCCTGCGCGCGGAGGTCTTCAAGGACGTGACCGGCGGCAAGCTGGAGAAGGTGATCGACGGGCTGATGGCGGCGAAGCGCGCCGGGCTGGACCCGATCAAGATCAACATGGTGGTGATGGGCGGCATCAACGATACTGAGGTCGGCGACATGGTCGACTTCTGCATCGAGCACGGTTTCACCCTGCGTTTCATCGAGACCATGCCGGTGGGCGACACCGGGCGCGCGGCAAACGAAGGCCACTACGTGAACCTGCAGGACGTGCGCCGCGACCTGGAGCAGCGTTTCGAGCTGATCCCCGGGGTGATGCCCGGCGGCGGCCCGGCGCGCTATGTGCAGGTGGCGGGCACGGACATCCGCATCGGCTTCATCACGCCGATCTCGCAGCACTTCTGCGACACCTGCAACCGCGTGCGGCTGTCGGTGGACGGCACCATCCATACCTGTCTGGGCAACGAGCACAGCCTGGCGCTGCGCCCGCGGCTGCGTGACGGCTGCAGCGATGCCGAACTGGAAGCCGCGATCCTCGAGGCGATCGCGCTCAAGCCCGAGCGCCACGAGTTCAACGAGCGCCCGGAGAAGGTCATGCGCTTCATGTCCATGACCGGGGGGTGATCTCCCGCTGACGCTCGGGGGGCGGCCCCGCCCGGCCATTGCAAGGCGACGGGCCATGTCGGATGATCGGATCCTGCCCGGGGAAGCGGACGGGCCCCGGGTGCGTCTTTCCCGCGGTGGATCCTTTCTTTCGCGAGGTTCAATGTGCGGTCGATTCCGTGGTCCCGGACGGGGCGTGCGCTGTTGTGGCTGGTCTTTCTCCTTCTGCCGTCGGGCCTGCTGGCCGACGGCGCGGCGAAGGAGTTCACCATCGAACTGGATGGCGGGGATCTCCTGGAGGTAGAGACCCTCGGCGAGGCCGAAGGCACGGGTCCGCTGTTCATCTGGCTGATCCCGGCGGCCGAGGAGCTGGATGCCCCGCGCGAGCTGCTGGGCGAACTGGTGGAGCAGGGCGCCACGGTGTGGGTGGTGGACCTGCTCGATTCGCTGTTGCTGGAACGCGCCAGTTCCACCGTGCGCGGGCTGGAGGGCAAGCCCGCCGCGGCGCTGCTGGAGCAGGCCGGGGCGCAGGGTTATGCCCCGGTGACGCTGGTGGCCTCCGACCGCATGGGCGTGCCCGCGCTGCGCGGGCTGCGCGAATGGCAGGCGGCGACCGACGATCCGGATGCCGTGGCCGGCGCGATCCTGCTGTTCCCCAATCTGTATCGCGGCACCCCTGCCGCCGGCGATGACCCGGAGCTGTTCGGGATCGTGGACGCAACCAACATGCCGGTGGCGGTGTTCCAGCCCGCCGACGGGGCCCATGCGGCCCGCCTGCCGGAACTGATGCGGCATCTGTACGCGGCCGGCAGCCCGGCGCTGGCGCGCATCATCGCCGGCGAGCGCGACTACTACATGCGCCCCGACGAGGCGGGCAGTGACGCGGTCGGGCGAACCCCGCAGCAGCTGCTTTCGACGGCGCGCGTGCTGGCGGGCCTGCCGCGCCCGGGACAGGTCGCCGAACTGGACGAGGAACGCGACCAGCCGCTGGGCAGCGAGCACGGGATGGTCGAGCGCGAGCCCGAGGAGCCTCCCGGCTACGAGCTGACCGCCGCGCGCGGCGAGACCCACCGGCTGGAGGATCGTGCCGGTCAGGTGACGCTGGTGAACTTCTGGGCCAGCTGGTGCCCGCCCTGCGTGCACGAGATCCCGTCGATGAACCGCCTCGAAGGCTCGTATGACGAGGACGAGTTCGCGATCGTGTCGATCAATTTCCGCGAGTCGCCCGAGCACATCCTGGAATTCATGGAAGAGGTCGAGGTCGATTTCCCGGTGCTGATGGACGAGGATGGGGCGGTCTCGCAGGAATGGGGCGTGTTCGCCTTCCCCAGCTCGTTCCTGCTGGACCGCGAGGGCCGGGTGCGGTATTCCGTGAACGAGGCCATCGAGTGGGACACCGACGAGGTGCGTGAAGTGATCGACGAGCTGCGCGACGAACCCACCCCCGACGCCACGCCCTGAGCCCGTATCCCGAGGAGATCCCTTGTTCGATCTGCGCCGCCTGCTGCCCCTGTTGATCCTCGCCCTGCTGGCCGTGGCGATTGCGGGGACCCTGTGGATGGGCGGCCGCGGCGTCGACCAGGGCGCGGCGCCGACCGTGCAGCCGGGCGATGCCTCCGAGCGCCGCGGCGCACTGGTGGACGAGGTGGTGTTCACCGTGGAATCCGACCCCGGCCGCATCACTGCGCTGATCGAACGGGGGTCGCATCATTTGTTCGGCCAGGGGCTGGATTCGGCCTCGCTGTTCCGCCAGATCCAGGCTTCGCCCGCGGTGGGGCACCATTTCTCGCGCGGTTCGGTGGCCGAACTCACGCTGAATCCGGCCGAGTTCGAGGACGGCCAGTTGAACCCCTTCGCCGATCGCGGGATCCGCGAGGCGATGAACTGGCTGGTGGATCGCAGCCATATTGCGGAAGAGCTCTACGGCGGGCTCGCCACGCCGCGTTATCTCCCGCTGAACACCGCCTTTCCGGACTACGCACGCCTGGCCGGACCGGCGCGCGAGCTCGAGATCCGTTACCGCCACGATGCCGAACGCGCGCGCCGGGTGATCGGCGAACGCATGGAGGCCCTGGGCGCGGAACAGCGCGACGGTCGCTGGTTCCATGACGACGCGCCCGTGAGCATTCGGGTGCTGATCCGCACCGAGGACAACCGCGAGCGGGTGGGCGACTACGTGGCCAACCGGCTGGAGGACCTCGGCTTCGAGACCGAGCGGCTGTACCGCACCGCGGACGAGGCGACGCGCCTGTGGATCGCCAGTGATCCTGCCGCCGGCCGCTGGCACGTGTATACCGGCGGCTGGATATCCACGGTCATCAACCGCGATGTCGGCGGCGACTTCAACTATTACTACACCCCCCGCGGGCGACCGGACCCCCTGTGGCAGGCCTACGATCCCGATCCGGAGCTGGATGAACTGGCCGAGCGTCTGGAGCGCCGCGAGTACCAGTCCGTGGAGGAGCGCGAGGAGCTGATGGGGCGCGCGCTGGAGCTGGCCATGAAGGATTCGGTGCGCATCTGGCTGGTGGATCAGCAAAGCGTCTGGCCGCATGCCGCGAACCTCGAGGTGGCGGTGGATCTGGCCGGCGGCGTGACTGGCTCCGGCCTGTGGCCCTATACCCTGCGTTTCCGCGACGGCCTGGGCGGGCGCGTGGTGGTCGGCACGCCCAGCATGCTGACCGAGCCCTGGAACCCGGTGGCCGGTTCCAACTGGATCTTCGATCAGATGATCCTGCGTTCCCTGTCGGACCCGGCGGCGCTGGCCGATCCGTTCACCGGGCTCTACCGGCCCCAGCGCATCGCGCGCGCCCGGGTCACGGTGGAAGAGGACGCGCCGGTCGGGCGCACGCTGGACTGGGTGGAGCTGGAGAGTGTGGAGCGCATCGAGGTGCCCGGCGATGCCTGGCTGCGCTGGGACGCCGCAGAAGGGCGCAAGGTGACGGTGGACGAGGCCGAACCGGAGGGCCTGACGGCGCGTTCGCGTACCGAGATCGAATTCCACGACGGGTACCTGGATCGCTACTGGCACGATGGTTCCCGGGTCTCCGTCGCCGACATGATCCTGCCGTGGATCCTGACCTTCGAACGTGCCGACGAGGACAGCGCGCTGTTCGATCCGGGGCACGTACCCACGTTTTCGGTCTATGAGCGCCATTTCCGCGGCTGGCGCATCACGGATACCGACCCGCTGACGGTGGAGGTCTACAGCGATCAGGTGTTCCCGGATGCGGAGAACCTGGTGGCCAACCGTGTGCCCGCCACCCAGCCCTGGCATGTGCTGGGGCTGGGGGTCGAGGCCGAGCGCCAGGGCGATCTGGCCTTTTCCACCGGTCAGGCCGACCGGCGCGGCGTGGAGCAGACCAACCTGGTGGGCGGGCCGGCGCTGGAGATCCTGCGCGACTACCTGCGCGCGGCGCGCGCGGCGGAGCGGCTGCCGTTCGAGGAGACCCTGAGCGAGTGGGTCGATCCGGAGGAGATCCGCGAACGCTACGCGGCGCTGGAGCAGTGGCAGGCCGAACGCGGGCATTTCTGGGTCGGCGACGGGCCGTTCTATCTGCACCGTGTGCGCGCGGTGGAGGGCAGTCTGGTGCTGCGCCGCTTCGAGGACTTCCCCGATCCGGCGGACAAGTGGCTGCGCTTTGCGGAGCCGCGGATCCCCGAGGTCAGCGTGGACGGCCCGCTGATCGCCGAGCTGGGCGAGGCGGTCAGTCTGGATCTCGACATCCGTTTTGGCGGCGAGCCGTATCCGCATGAGGACATCGACGAGGTGCGCTGGATGCTGTTCGATGGCGACGACCGCCTCGCGCGGCGCGGCGAACTGGAGCCGGATGCGGAAGGGCGCTGGCGCCTGCATCTGGATGCGGAGATCCTCGACGCACTGGGTACCGGGGCCAACAGCCTGGAGTTCGCGGTGACCGCGACGCCGGTCGCCCTGCCGGCCTTTGCCACCCATGCGTTCGCCACGGTGCCAGGCGGACGGATGCCGCAACCACGGGCCGATCCAGCGGAGGAAGGCGATGACTGACGGGGCCATCAATGCCGCCCGGCGCGGCTGGCTGCGCGATCTGCGCCGCCTTGCCGTGTTTACCGGCAAGCGCCTGCTGGCGTTGCTGGTGACGGTGCTGATCGGGGTCTACCTGACCATCGTGATCGCCAACATGGGCGGGCAGGTGGATGACCTGCGGCTGGCGCAGATCGAGACTACGGCGGCCGAAGCGGTGCGTGCGGATCCGGCGTTCCATGATCTGCCCTCCGATGAGCGGACCGAGCTGGTCGAGCAGCAGGTGGCGCTGGAAGTGGAGCGCCTGCGCCTGGACGAGCCCTTCATCTGGCGCAGCTTCGACTACCTCTATCAGGCGATGATCCTCGATCTCGGACGGGCCGAGGAGATGCATTCCGACGCCGGCTCGCGCCAGGTCTTCAATATCATCGCCGAACGCCTGCCGGCCACCCTGCTGCTGTTCGGCACCGCCAACCTGCTGGTGTTCTTCGTGGCGGTGTTTGCCGCACTGGGGCTGTCGCGGCGCTACGGCTCGGCGCTGGATCAGAGCGTCATCGGGCTGGCACCCAGCTCGGCTGCGCCGGGCTGGTTCTACGGCATCTTCCTGATTCTGCTGCTGGCGTTCATCTGGCCGCTGTTCCCGGCGGGGGGCATGGTCGCCGTGCCGCCGCCGGAGGACGGCTGGGCCTATGCGGCCTCGGTGCTCCGGCACATGGCGCTGCCGGTGCTGGCGATGTTCATCTCGCAGATCTTCATCTCGATCTATTCCTGGCGCACCTTCTTCCTGATCCACTCCAGCGAGGACTACGTGGAGATGGCACGCGCCAAGGGGCTGCCGGATCGCCTGATCGAACAGCGCTACATCCTGCGGCCCACGCTGTCGCCCATCGTGACCAGTTTCCTGCTGATGCTGATCGGGCTGTGGAGCGGCGCGATCATCCTCGAACAGGTGTTCAACTGGCCGGGTCTGGGCACGCTGCTGTTCGAGGCCATCGGCCATCGCGACACCCCGGTGATCATCGGATCGGTGGTGATCTTCGCCTATCTGCTGGCCATTACCGTGTTCGTGCTGGACTTCCTCTACGCCATCCTCGATCCGCGCGTGCGCATTGAAGGAGGCCGTTCATGAGCCCCTGGATCGAGGGCCTGCGTCGGCTGCGACGCTATCCGTCGGCGGTGGCGGGGATGCTGATCATCCTCGCCCTGCTGGGCACGGCGATCTACGCGGTCACCGCCATCCCGTACAGCGAGGCGCAGAAGCTCTGGCGCGGCGGCGAGGTCTGGCAGGATCTGCCGGTGAATGCCGCACCGGTGTGGACGGACCGGCTGTTCGGAGGCAACGCGCCGCGCACCGTGAAGGCCGGGAGCGAGGCGGCCGAGCGGGAATTCGCGGCCTTCGACGGCGGACGCATCGAGGAGCAGACCCTGCGCTTCGACTTCCCCTATGACGATTTCCCGGGGGAGATCAACCTGTTCCTGCAGGCCGAGTTCGAGCAGCGGCCGCCGTTCGTGCGCATGAGCTGGCACCGGCCCGACGGCAGCGAGGTGCCGCTGGGGTCGCGCCGGGTCAGCGCGCAGGAGCGGGTGTCCATCTCCCAGGACCGGGTCCTGGAAGACCGCCTCGGGCATGCGCCGCAGATCGGGCTGTTCAGCGATGCCGAGCCCGGCGATGCGAGCCCCGGGGTCCTGCCGGGGAGCTACGAACTGGTGCTGGAAACCGTGCATTTCGAGCCCGAAGGCCGCATGGACGCCGAACTGGTGGCCTACGGGCAGGTGCACGGCGCGTTCGGCACCGACCACCAGCGCCGCGACCTGTCCGTGGCCCTGCTGTGGGGTACGCCGGTGGCGCTGGCGTTCGGGCTGATCGCCGCGGTGGGTACGACCATCACCACCCTGATCATTGCCGCCGCCGGGGTGTGGTACGGCGGCTGGGTGGATGCCGCGATCCAGCGCCTGACCGAGGTCAACATCATCCTGCCGCTGCTGCCCATCCTGGTGATGGTGGGCACGCTGTATTCCACCAGCATCTGGCTGATGCTGGGCGTGGTCGTGGCCCTGGGGATCTTCTCCGCCGGGATCAAGATGTACCGCGCGATGCTGCTGCCGATCCGCCAGGCCCCGTACATCGAGGCGGCGCGCGCCTACGGGGCCAGCAGCCCGCGGATCGTGCTGCGCTACATGGTGCCGCGCATCCTGCCGGTGCTGATCCCTACGTTCGTGACCCTGATCCCGACCTACGTCTTCCTCGAGGCCTCGCTGGCGGTGCTGGGCCTGGGGGATCCCGTGCTGCCGACCTGGGGCAAGGTGCTGCACGACGCCCAGGCGCAGTCGGCCCTGTACCACGGGTTCTATTACTGGGTGGTGAGCCCCGCGGCGCTGCTGATGCTGACCGGACTGGGTTTCGCCATGCTCGGTTTCGCCCTGGATCGCGTGTTCAATCCCCGGCTGAGGAACCTGTGATGGCGGTGACGGCCAATCCCGACAGCCCGCTGCTGGAGATCGAGGACCTGCGGA
Source organism: Thioalkalivibrio sp. ALR17-21 (assembly GCF_000420185.1). Classification (NCBI taxonomy): domain Bacteria; kingdom Pseudomonadati; phylum Pseudomonadota; class Gammaproteobacteria; order Chromatiales; family Ectothiorhodospiraceae; genus Thioalkalivibrio; species Thioalkalivibrio sp. ALR17-21. The sequence goes on from NZ_ATUL01000030.1 coordinate 7,280, forward strand.
TGCAGTACCGCACCGAGCAGGGCCCGGTGAACGCGGTCGACGGGGTCAATCTGGAGATCCGCCGCAACGAGGCGCTGGTGGTGCTGGGCGAGTCCGGCTGCGGCAAATCCTCGCTGGCGAAGGTGCTGCTGCGCACCCTGCCGCGCAATGCCGGGCGACCCACCGGCCAGGTACGCCTGGACGGGCGCGACGTGCTGGGCCTGTCCGAGGAACGCTTCCGCCGCGAGGTGCGGTGGACCCGCATCGCGCTGGTGATGCAGGCCGCGATGAATGCGCTGAACCCGGTGGTGCGGGTGGGCGAACAGGTCGCCGAGCCGCTGCTCATCCATCGGGGGTGGTCGCGGCGGGCGGCCATGGCCCGTGCGGCCGAGGCATTCGAGGAGGTCGGCATCGCCACGGACTTCCTGCAGCGTTATCCGCACGAGCTGTCCGGCGGCATGCGCCAGCGCGCGGTGCTGGCGATGGCGCTGGTAACCGACCCCGACCTGGTGATCCTCGACGAGCCCACTTCGGCGCTGGATGTGCTCACCCAGGCCTCGATCATGAACGTGCTCAAGCGCATCAAGCGCGATCGCGGCACCAGCTTCGTGCTGATCACCCACGACGTGGCCACCTCCAGCGAACTGGCCGACCGCGTCGCCCTGATGTATGCCGGGCAGGTGGTGGAGGAGGCGTCCGCCGAGGCCTTCTTCACCGCCCCGGCGCATCCGTATTCGCAGATGCTCATGGCCTCGGTGCCGCGGCTGCGCCAGGAAGAACCGCCGGTGCCCATTCCCGGGCGCCCGCCCAGCCTGCAGGATCCGCCCGCCGGCTGCCGCTTCGCCGCGCGTTGCCCGCGACGTTTCGAGCGCTGCGCCGAGGACCCGGCGGTGTTCCACCCGGATGCGCGCCATCGCGTGCGCTGCTGGCTGCATGACGCGGGAGGGACCGGATGAATACCCGTGCTCAACAGGAACCGCTGCTGGTCGCCGACGACCTGCAGACCCACTTCGAGCTGCGCCAGTGGGGCTTCATTCGTACCGGGACCGTGCGCGCGGTGGATGGCGTGCGCTTCACCCTGGATGCCGGCGAGGCGGCCGCGGTGGTGGGCGAGTCCGGCTGCGGCAAGTCGTCGCTCGCGCGCACCCTGCTGGGGCTCAACCGGTCCACCGGCGGGGCCGTGCGCTTCGCGGGACAGTCGCTGGCCGATCTGAAGGGAGCCGCCCTGAAGGAATACCGCGCCCGGGTGGGCTACGTGCAGCAGGATCCCTACGGGGCCCTGCCGCCGTTCATGGACATCCGCCGGGCGCTGGAGGAACCGCTGATCGTGCACGGCATCGGCCCGCGCGCGGAGCGCGAACGGCGCATCGACGCCGCGCTGGAGGAGGTCGGGCTGACCCCGGCGGCCGAGATGCGCGGCAAGTTCCCGCATCAGCTGTCCGGCGGGCAGCAGCAACGGGTGGTGATCGCCCGCGCCCTGCTGCTGCGGCCGAAGCTGATCATCGCCGACGAACCGGTGTCGATGCTGGACGCCTCGGTGCGGGTGGAGATCCTCGACCTGCTGCATCGGGTACAGCGCGAGCACGACATCGCGCTGCTCTACATCACCCACGACCTGTCTACCGTGCGCCACTACGCCGGGCGGGTGATGGTGATGTACGCCGGCCGCATCGTGGAGCAGGCGCCGGTGGACGCGCTGCTGGACGCCCCGCAGCACCCCTACACCGAGGCGTTGCTGTCTGCGCTGGCCGACCCCGACCCCGCCAACGCGCGGCAGATGCGCGAGATCCCCGGCGGCGAGGCCCCCAGCCTGGTCAGCCCGCCGCCGGGCTGTCGCTTCCACCCCCGCTGCCCGCAGGCCATGGCCGGCGTCTGCGAGACCCGCGACCCGCCCGATTTCCGCCCCGCGCCGGACCACCGCGCCGCCTGCTGGCTGCGCGAACCGGAGTAAACGGCGCTCTCCGCCCGGGGGCTGCTACCATGATTCCTGCATTGAATCTCGCAACGGAGCAGGACCATGACGGAACCGACGGTACTGCGTCGCGCCCTTGAAGACCTCGACGGACTGGACTTCGTGGTACTGATCGACAGTCGCGCGAGGGGCGAGGCGCACGAGCAAAGCGACTGGGACCTGGCCGTGCGGTGGTCGGACGCCCCTGATGATGCCCTGGACGCTTTCGCGCGGGACGAGTCCCTGCGTCGCCGGATTGCGGCCGCGTTGGGCACCCACGACGATCGGGTCGACATCGTCAATCTGGAGCGGGCCGGACTGGCCATGCGCGCCGTGGTCGCCGAGGAGGGTATTCCGGTGATCGGCGAGGATCGACCGCCATGGGCGTGGTTCCTGACACGTACCTGGCGCGAGCTGGAGTTCCGGGAATGGGAGCGCGAGCATGCAGCTTGAGCTCTATCTCCAGGAAGTGCGGCATCTGGCCGGCCGCCAGAGGGCCGTGCTGGACGAGGCCGCCGAACGCCTCCGGCCCCGGTCCTGAAGCCCGAGCCTCTGAACGAAAAAGGGCCCGGACGGTGACGTCCGGGCCCTTTTGTGCGCCCGCCGGTCGGGGCGGGCGCGAGGTGTCTGCCGGGCTGGCCTCAGCTGAAGGCTTCGCCGGGCTTCACGCCCATGGCCTTGAGGATCATGGCCAGCGGGCAAAAGCCGGTGAAGGCGGACTGCAGCAGGTTGAGGCCGACAAAGCCGGTCAGCAGCAGCCACAGCGGGCTGAACTGCCACGCCAGAATGGCGCTGATGATGATGACGGTGCCGGCAAAGGCCATAACGATGCGGTCAATACTCATGGGGTGTTCTCTCCTGGTGAAGCATTAGTGTTTATTAATATGAGCGCTCGCGCCCGCAAACACAAGGGGGGCGGGGTTCTGCCCGGCGACCCGGCGGTGGAGCAACCGACTTCAGCGAAAGATCTCGCCGGGTTTCAGTCCCGTCGATTTCAGGATCTTCACCAGGGGGCAGAAGCCGGTGAAGGAGGCCTGGATCAGATGCACGCCAATGAATACGGCAAGCAGCAGCCACCACGGACTGGCTGCCCAGGTCAGCAGGGCGCTGATCAGGACCACGATACCGGCAAACAGCATGAAAAACCGATCGGTGGACATGGGTCGTTCCTCCCTTGTGTCCGACACATGTCCTGTACATAGCACCTGCCCGTCGCTTCGACAAGCCCGCTCCGGACAAGGCTAGCGCTCCTCGATCGGCCGGTACTCCCGTTCGGGGTAACCCGTGTAGAGCTGACGCGGGCGGCCGATGCGCGATTCGGGGTCCTGCATCATCTCGTTCCAGTGCGAGATCCAGCCTACCGTGCGGGCCAGGGCGAAGATCACGGTGAACATGTTCAGGGGGATTCCCATCGCGCGCAGGATGATGCCGGAGTAGAAGTCGACGTTGGGGTAGAGCTTGCGCTCGATGAAGTAGTCGTCCTCCATCGCGATGCGCTCCAGCTCCATGGCCACGTCGAACAGCGGCTGGTTGTCGGCGCCCATGTCGCCCATCTCTTCCAGCAGTTCGTGGCACATCTTGCGGATGATCTTCGCGCGCGGGTCATAGTTCTTGTACACCCGGTGGCCGAAGCCCATCAGGCGGAAGGAGTCGTTCTTGTCCTTGGCGCGCGCGACGAAGTCCTCGACGCTCTTGTCGGAGTTCACGATCTCCTCGAGCATGCGGATGACCTTCTCGTTCGCGCCGCCGTGCAGCGGGCCCCACAGCGAGGCGATGCCGGCCGAGATCGCGGCGAACGGATTGGCCTCGGAGGAGCCGGACAGGCGCACGGTGGAGGTCGAGGCGTTCTGCTCGTGGTCGGCGTGCAGGATCAGGATCAGGTCCAGCGCGCGCACGAACACCGGGTTCGGCTGGTAGGGCTCGCTGGGCACGCCGAACATCATCGACAGGAAGTTGGCCGTGTAGGACAGGTTGTTGTCCGGGTACATGAACGGCTGGCCGTTGGCGTACTTGTACGACCAGGCGGCGATGGTCGGCATCTTGGAGATCAGCCGGTGCGCGGCGATGCGCCGGTGCTCCGGGTTATGCACGTCCACGTTGTCGTGGTAGAAGGCCGACAGCGCTCCGACCACGCCCACCATGATCGCCATCGGGTGCGCGTCGTGGCGGAAGCCGTCGAAGAAGCGGCGCACCGCCTCGTGCAGCATCGAGTGCTCCTTGATGATGCGCGAGAAGTCGTGCAGCTCGTCGGAGGACGGCAGGTCGCCGTTGAGCAGCAGATAGCACACCTCCAGATAGGTGCTCTGGCCGGCAAGCTGCTCGATCGGGTAGCCGCGATAGAGCAGGGTGCCGGCGTCGCCGTCGATGAAGGTGACGTCCGAGCGACAGCTGGCGGTCGACATGAACCCCGGATCGTAGGTGAAGTAGCCGAGCTCCTTGTACAGCGCGCGGATGTCGATGCAGTTGGGCCCGTGCGAACCCTCCTGCAGCGGCAGCTCGATGCTCTTGCCGGTGGAGTTGTCGGTCAGCGTGACGGTCTTGCTCATGGAACGGCCTCGCGTGGAATCGATGATGGCGACCAGACCCGAATGGTAAACCAATCGTTCCGCGGCCACAGCCGCAAGGGAAGCACCCGTACATGAAAGCGACTCGAGCGCGAGCGTGCACATGGTTCGGCGTTTCCCTAGAATCCGGGACATGGACCGAGATGCCGAACACCAGCGCCTGCAGGGCGTGCTGCAGACCCACCCCGAGCTGGAGCTGGTGATGCTGTTCGGCTCGCTGGCCCGCGGCACCGCGACCGTCGACAGCGATCTCGACATTGCCGTGAGCGCCGGGACCTCACTGGACGTGGAGGCGCGTATCCGGCTCATCGACGAGCTGGCCCTGGCCGCCGGTCGCCCCGTCGACCTTGTCGATCTCACCCGCGCCGGCGAGCCGCTGCTCGGGCAGATCATGACCACCGGCGTGCGCCTGTGGGGCAGTGACGAGGCCCAGGCCCGCTTCCTGACCCGCCATCTGTTCGATCAGGCCGATTTCCTGCCGTACCGTGATCGCATCCTCGCCGCGCGGAGGGATGCATGGATCAACGGGTAATCGAACAGAAACTGGAGACCCTGCGCTACTGCGTCGAGCGCGCGGCCCCGTCCGGCGGGGGCTATGTCGCTGGGGCAAATCGACTCCTTAACACCGGGAATACCTTGCCGTGAGACTGCAGCTGGCGACGTTTGACAATTTTCGCCTGTGGGAGCGGCTCGAAGTTGAACTGGGCTCGCGATTGACTCTCCTGATGGGCGAGAACGGTTCCGGGAAGACGGCCATACTGGATGGTGTCGCCATCGGGCTTGGCGAGATCCTGAAGCATCTTCCCGGGGTCACGGGCATTGATTTCAGAAAAAGAGGCGAGATTCATCAAAGCGGCAACCGGGTGCGGCCCTATACGCGGGTGACGCTGAAAAGCACCATCCCGGGGCTGGAATGGGAACGGGTTCAGCGTCGGGATCGAAGCCGCACCACGGCGGCTGCCGTCCCGACCGGTCCCGGAGTTCGGTCCCTGCGCAACCATCTGGACGAGAAGGTGATTGACCCCTCGCAGGAGGACCGGGATTTCGAGATGCCGGTCGTGGCCTACTACGGCGTGTCCCGTGCCGTGCTCGATATTCCGTTGCGGCGCCGCAACTTCCCTACCGATTACAGTCGATTCGATGCCCTGGTGGGTGCCCTGGAGGCCAGCACCCGGTTCAAGTCGGCTTTCGCGTGGTTCTATTTCAAGGAAAACGAGGAACATACAAGGCAGAAGGCTGCCCGCAGCTTCGACGTGACCCTGCCGGAACTCGATGCGGTGCGTCGGGCCATCACCCGCGTGTTCCCCGATCTGTCCAACCCGCGGATCGAGGTCAATCCCTTGCGGCTGGCGGTCGACAAGGAAGGCGAGACCTTTGATATCGCGCAGCTGAGTGACGGTTACCAGACCCTCCTCGGGCTGATCATGGACCTGGCCGCTCGTATGGCCATGGCCAACCCGGATCAGGACGATCCACTGGCTGCGGAAGCCGTGGTGATGATTGACGAGGTGGATCTGCATCTGCATCCGGCGTGGCAGCGTCGTGTCGTGGGTGACCTGCTGGCCACGTTCCCCCGCACCCAGTTCATCCTGACAACCCACAGCCCCTATATCGTCGAGGCCTTGAACAACCACCTGCAGCGATATCGGATCGAGGGGCTGGTGCGTGATGACGGGGAGGCGGAGGTCCGGGATTTGATGGCGCTGGATCCGGCGGACGTTGCGGCCTATGGCATGCAGGGGCGCGAGGCGGTTGAGCTGCTGGACGGGTCTTCCGGACTTCTGGATGACCGGTTGCTGCAGCATTTCAACGAGATCAATCAGCTCTATGACCGTATGCGGGATATCGAGTGGGAGCATGGGGGGGAGGCATGACGTCCGGCTACGCGGATCAATGTAGCTGCCGGCGCATGCGGGCACATCAGCCCTCCACGCTCTGTGCGGATCAGTACACCTTTGCCGAGAATGGCAAACAGGTTCGTTACGCGCCGCGTCAGCAGGAGGAAACCCGGGCCATCGTCCTGGATGGCTGTGTCTTTAACGACAACGAGATGCGCTGCGATGGCCTGTTCCTCTGGTGGGAGGTTCGCGGGGGGCGGAAGGTTGCTGCGCTGGTCGAATTGAAGGGTGCCGGTGATATTTCGCACGGCTTCGAACAGTTGGCGCATGTGCGCAGCCAGCGTCCGGAGTATCAGGAAATGGTCTCGAGCCTTAACAAGGAGGCTCCCGGTCGACGGGCCTTTGAAAGAGCCGTGATTGTGACCAGCGGCCAGATGACCAAGCCCGAGCGTGTGCGCCTCGAAACGCAGTACGGGATTCGTGTGAGAGTGATTACGCACAGCGTGCCTACCCGTCCCGTTCCGGACCTGCGGGACGAGTTCTGAAGGACTTGTGACGCCTGATTCAGCGGGTGTGGCGCTGGCGCAGGAGATCGCGTTCGGCGAGGTGGGGAGTGTGCTGCAGGCCCTCGCCCGGGTGGCGCAGGGCGCGGCCGGTTTCGATGGCGGGGTGATGGTCCCGCAGGGCCGTGCGGATCTCGGCGTGGCGTCGTTCCAGGGCGTCGGGGCCGGTGTCCACCAGCAGCAGGCCGAACCGGTTGCCGGCGATACGCGCCACACGGTCGCCGGGGAGCAGCAGGCCCTGCAGGATCGGTCCGAGTTTCGCCAGCAGCCGGTCGCCCTGGCCGATGCCCGCGTCCCGGTTGATGGGCTCCAGATCGGTGACCTCCGCGAGGACCACCGCGCAGGGCTGCCCGTTGCGCTGGCAGCGTTCTTCCTCGCCCTCCAGGGCCATGTCCCATCCGCGCCGGTTCAGGGTGCCGCTCACCGGATCGGAGCCGGGCAGCAGGGCCGTGGCCTGGCGTTCGCGGTCGAGGATGTCGTTTTCGCGCTGCAGGGCCAGCAGGTGGCCCGCGGTGTCGGCCAGGGCCTTCAGGGCGGTGTGGCGGTCGTGGAGCTGCGGGTCCACGGGCTCGGGATGCACGCCGCACAAAGTGCCGAACAGGTTCCCGTCGCGGTCGTGCAGCGGAAAACCGACATAGGCGCCCACCGGGAGCTGGTGGTTCACCGGCGCGTCGCGATAGACCGGGATCCCGCTCGTATCCGGGGCGATGGACGGGGCGTCGCCGCAGGCCATGTGGATGCAGCAGGAGCCGTGCCAGTCGAGGACGACGCCCGGGGCGATCGTGTCGCCCTGATCCAGGACGTGCAGGATGATCCAGTCGCGTCCTTCGACCCGGGTCAGCAGCCAGGTGTCCAGCGGGGCTATGGCGTACAGCGCGTCCATCAGCGAACGGACGGCGCCGGAGAAGGCGTCGGTGCCGGGCTCGGTGTGCTGCGGGGGGCGGGGATTCGGGGCTTCCATGCGCGGATTCCGGGTCGGGTTGTCAGGGGGAACGGCCGTGATGATCAGAACCGGGGCAGGTCCGGGTGCGGTGGCTGCGCCGAACGCACGTGCTGGCGGCCGAATTCGGCGCAGCGCGCCAGGGTGGGTACGGCCTTGCCGGGGTTCAACAGACCCCGCGGTTCGAATGCGCGGCGCAGGGCGTGGAACTGCTCCAGCTCGGCGGAGGCGAACTGCACGCACATGCCGTCCAGCTTTTCCACCCCCACGCCGTGCTCGCCGGTGACCGTGCCGCCCACCGCCACGCACAGCTCCAGGATCGCCTCGCCGAAGGCCTCGGCGGTCTCGATCTGGCCCGGCTGGCTGGCGTCGTAGAGGATCAGCGGGTGCAGGTTGCCGTCGCCGGCGTGGAACACGTTGCACACGCCCAGCCCGTGTTCGGCGGAGAGTGCCTCGATGCGTTCGAGCACGTGCCCGAGCTGGTGGCGCGGGATGGTGCCGTCCATGCAGTAGTAGTCGGGCGAGATGCGGCCGGCGGCGGGGAAGGCGGCCTTGCGCCCGGCCCAGAAGCGCGCGCGCTCGGCATCGTCCTGCGCGGTGCGGACCTCGCGGGCGCCCAGCTCCAGCAGCTTCTCGCGCACGAACATCACGCTCTCGGAGACCTCGCTGTTGCTGCCGTCCAGCTCGCACAGCAGGATGGCCGCGGCATCCACCGGATAGCCGGCATGGACGAAGTCCTCGGCGGCGCGGATCGCGGCGTTGTCCATCATCTCCAGGCCCGCGGGGATCAGCCCGGCGGCGATGATCCCGGCCACCGCGGCGCCGGCGGTCTCCACGTCGTCGAAGCTCGCCATCAGCACCTGGGTGCGTTCCGGGCGCGGCAGCAGACGCACGGTGACCTCGGTGACGATCCCCAGCATGCCCTCGGAGCCGATCAGGAAGGCCAGCAGGTCCAGGCCCTCGGTGTCCAGGGTCCTGCCGCCGACGCGGATGACTTCGCCGTCCAGGGTCACGAACTCCAGTCCGGTCACGTTGTGGACCGTGAGGCCGTATTTCAGGCAGTGCACGCCGCCGGCGTTCTCGGCCACGTTGCCGCCGATGGAGCAGGCGATCTGCGACGAGGGGTCGGGGGCGTAGTACAGCCCGGCCGGGGCCGCGGCCTCGGAGATCGCGAGGTTGCGCACGCCCGGCTGGACCACCGCGCAGCGGTTGTCGGCGTCGATCTCGAGGATGCGGTTGAAGCGTGCCATCGACAGCAGCAGGCCCTCGGCGCTGGGCAGCGCGCCCCCGGACAGCCCGGTGCCGGCACCGCGCGGCACCACCGGCACGCCGTGCTCGCGGCAGGCCGTCAGGCACAGCTGGAGTTGTTCCATGCTGGCGGGCAGGGCGACCGCGCCGGGGACCTCGCGAAAGGCCGAGAGGCCGTCGCATTCGTAGGCACGGCGCTCGCTTTCCTCGACGATCAGGGCCTCTGGCGGCAGCTGCTCGCGCAGGCTCTCGATCACGGCGGCCAGGCCGGCCTGCGGGGTCGTTACGGTACTCATGCCCGCGATGGTAGACCGTTGCCTGCCGGCCGGGACAATTCCGCAGTTTCCGGAGGGCTCACGCGAGCCGGTCCAGGGGGAAGGCGCGGGCGTCGCGCAGGGCGGCGGCCAGGTGGGTGGCGTAGTGGTCCACCAGGGCCGCGCCCTCGGCGGCGGTGGCCGCTGCCGCATCCCCGGTGGTCCCGGCGGGGTTGAGGTCGCCGGCCAGCCACGCAAAGCCGGCCGGGCCCTCCGGGCGCAGGACCTCCAGCGACGCCTCCAGCTCCTCGCCCAGCGATCCCGCGTGGCGGGCCTCGGCGTCGTGTACGCTGGCGGGCGCCAGATGGCGCATCATCGCCGTCTCGATGCGCCCGCCGTGCAGGCCATGGCGGCATTCCGCGGCCGGAATGCCGGCCTGCGCTGGCGGATCCTGGAGAAAGTAATGATGGCGCACGATCAGCATGCGGTGGCGGCGCCGCAGTTCCAGCGCCGCGGTGTCGGCCACCGCCCGGTTGCCGCCGTGGCTGTTGTGCAGCACCAGGCGGCGCACGCCGGCGCCGGCCACGGCCCGGCCGGTTTCCACCAGTACGCGGATGGCGGTCTCCGGTGTCAGGCTCAGGGTGCCGGCGAAGCGGGCGTGCTCGGGGCTGGCCAGGATCGCCAGCGGCGGCAGGGTCAGCAGGGGGAAATCCGCGGGAAGCTGCGCCCACGCCGCCTGCAGCAGGCCCTCGCCGATGCGCAGGTCGGTGTCCAGTGGCAGATGCGGCCCGTGCTGTTCGATGGCCGCCAGCGGCAGCACGGCCACCGGGTCGCGGCCGGCCAGTTCGGCGGCCTCGGCGGTGGTCAGGTCCTGCCAGCGGGGCAGGGGGCGGGGCGCGTCAGGATCGGGCATGCGGCATGCGCAGGCGGGCGTAGAGATCGCCGGAGCCGTAATCCGCGGCGTGGGCCTCCAGCCACAGCCGCACCCGACCCCGGTCCTGCCAGCGGGCGAAGCGGTACTCGCGCTGCTCGCCGGCGATCACGTTGAATTCGTAGTCGCCCAGCTCGGCCAGGCGCTCCATGCCGGCAATGGCAATGTCCAGCGCGCCAGCGACGAACTCCAGCGACAGCGCCGGGATCGGCTGCGACAGCCCGGACAGAACCTCGACTTCATAGCCTTCGACGTCGATCTTGCAGAATGCCGGCAGACCGTATTCGGCGATCAGATCGTCGAGGGTGATGACCGGCACCTGCAAATGATCTTCCCAGCGCACGCCCCGAAAACCGTCGTTGCGCCGTGGCAGCTCGTCAGTCCAGCGCTGCGACAGCGTGGAGACCGTGGGAGTCCGGTGGCTGATGTATAGGTCGGCCGTGCCGGGTTCGGCGCCCACCGCCTCGCCGCGCACGGTCACGTTGCGCCGCCGGCCGGGGCCGCGCTCGAGCCAGCGGCGCAGCACGGGCTGCGGCTCGACCGCGATCACCTGTCCGCCGAGGCGGGAGAAGGCCAGCGTGCGATCCCCCAGATGGGCGCCGATGTCGAACACCCGGTCGTCGCGCCCGATGAACGGACGGTACAGCCGGCGCAGGGCCCGCTGGCGCCCGGGGCGCCGGTAGATCGCCAGCGAGCGCAGCAGGCCCAGGGTAGCGTTCAGCCGCTCGCGCGCGGCCGGAGACGGGTCGGGATTCGGGGGCGCGTCCATGCTCCCCAGCTTAGGGAAACGCGAATCCATGTGCACGCCCGCCCGGTCCTGTTCGCCTGCAAGCAGGCTCCTACGGGCGCGCAGCGGCAGGGTCGGGAGCGTCCGGCAGCAGATCCTGCGCGGCCCGTTCCAGACGGTCGCGCGTTTGTTCCAGCAGGGCCACGAGTTCGAGCGCCCGCTGCAGTGCCTCGGCGAACTCCTCCGGGTCGCGCATGTATTCATGGACCAGGCGGTTGCGGAGGTTGCGGGCCTCCATCCAGTCGTCGATGGAATCCAGGTGTCCAAGACGCTCCATGCGACTCAGGTTGTCGAGGGCGGGGCCTACATGTTCCAGCCAGTGTCGCAGGAGCTCCGGGACCAGTTTGTCGCCAAGGGTGTCCTGCAACCGACCGAAGCGCGCCACGAACGCATCCAGGCGTTCGGAAAGCTCCGGCTGGTCCTCGAGACCGGCAACCCAGTCGGCGGAGATGGGTTCGGATGCCAGTCGGTCAACGGTCTGGCGCAGGTGTCGGGCCTCCTTGCGTGTGGTCTCCAGCAGAAACTTCAGTCGTTCCGGATCCGGGTTCAGTGCCACAGGACAACCCCCTGTTCGCGCGCACGGTCGTGGATGGGCTGGTGCCGGGTATTGGGATCGACGATGAGGACGTCGATGTGCTGATCGCCGAGCGCCCTTTGCAGGAGAGCCGTGTAGCGGGCTGCCATCGCCGCCCGGTTTTCCAGCGGGCGCGGCGTTTCCACCAGCAGGTCGATATCGCCCCCGCGGGCCGCATCGTCGACGCGCGATCCGAACAGATAAACGGTACAGTCCCCGAACAGTTCGCGGGCCGTGTTGTGGATCGTTTTACGCTGGTCTTCGCTCAATCGCATCGTGGTCCTCCGGGTCCCGGATGGGATTGTAGGCCGAGTACGGGCCGGAACGCTCGGGGGCGGGGCCGGTCCCAATGGACATTGCGTATTCTGGCTGGAGAGGCTTGATGAGGCTGTTTCCGAATTGTGAGTGGCGGATCCCCACGGCGTACCCGGTGCGCCGGTCGCGGCGTTTTGTCGCGCCGTCGTTGCTGGCCCTGACGGCCACCGCGTTCGCTCTGGGGCCCTCTGCACCCCATGCAGATGTGCCGTCGGGCGCGGACTGTGTGCAGCCCGGACAGTGGGCCACGCCGGAGGGCGAGGACGTGGATGCCGCGGAGCTGTTCGCCGAACTGGCCGGCGCCGATGCGGTCCTGCTGGGCGAGACCCACAACCGCATGGACCACCATCGCTGGCAGCTTGGTACCCTGGCCGCGCTGCACGGCCAGCGCCCGGACATGGTGATCGGCCTGGAGATGCTGCCGCGCTCGGCACAGCCGGTGCTGGATGACTGGGTGGCGGGTGAACTGGACGAGGAACAGTTCCTGCAGGAAAGCGACTGGTACGAGCACTGGGGCTTCAACCCGCGGCTGTACTGGCCGATCCTGCATTTCGCGCGGGTGCACGACGTCCCGCTGGTGGCGCTGAACGCCGAGCGCGACCTGGTGCGCCGTCTGGGCCACGAGGGCTGGGACAGTGTGTCCGCCGACGAGCGCGACGGGGTCTCCGCCCCGGCCGAACCCGCCGAGGCCTATCGCGAATATCTTGAAGAGGTGCTGGCGCGCCATCCGGCCGCGCCGGGGGACAGTGATGCGTTCATCGGCACCCAGCTGGCCTGGGACCGGATGATGGCCGCGGCGATCGCCGGGGCGATCGAGGCGGGCGGTGACGAGCCGCCGCTGGTGGTCGGGATCATCGGGTCCGGGCATCTGGAATACGGCCACGGCGTGCCGCATCAGCTGGCGGACCTGGGCGTGGACAATGCCCCGGTGCTGCTGCCGCGCGAGAGCGACGGGGCGTGTACTGGCGACGACCCCGACCTGGCACGGGCGGTGTTCGGCGTGCAGGGCGGCGAGCGCTTCCAGCCGCTGACCCCGATCCTGGGGGTGCAAATGCAGCGCCCCGAAGAGGGCGAAGGGGTGGAGATCCGCGGCGTGATGCCCGATTCGGTGGCCGGCGCCGCCGGCATCGAGAGCGGCGACCGTCTGGTCGAGGCCGGTGGCCGCGCGGTGGAGACGCCGGCCGATCTGCAGCGCATCGTGCAGGGGGTGACGCCGGGCACCTGGTTGCCGCTGGTGCTGGAACGCAACGGCGAGCGCGAGGAGGTGATCGCGCGTTTCCCCTGGCAGGAGAGCCCGGATGACATGCCGGGCGCGCCGGAGGGGCACTGATGCGGCGTTCGGTCCAACGGCGGCGCGTGGCTGCAGCGCGTGGCGTGGGGATCGGCTTCGCCACCCTGCTGATCGTGCCGCTGGTGGGCTGGACGGCGCCGGCGTTTGCCGATGAACCGGCCGCGCGCGAGCTGGCGATCGACCTGTTTCCCGCCGACCAGCGCCTGGAAGGGCGCCTCAGCCTGCCGGCCGCAATGCTCGACGAGGCCGACGGGGTGCTGCGCCTGCGTCTGGCCCCCGGCCTGCAGGTGGACACGGTGGAGCGGGGCGGCCATGTGCTGAACCACGAACGCGACGACGCCGGATACCTGGATGTGGAACCGGGCGCGGATGGCGGGGCCGACGACGCGCCACTGGTCATCGAGTACGGCGCGCGGCTGCCGGCGCCGGAGGATGCCCGACAGGGGAACGGCTTTCTCGGCGAGGGCGGCGGGTTCCTGCCGGCCGGTGGCGACTGGTACCCGCGGCAGCCGCAGGCCGAGCCGGCGCCGGTGCGCCTGGAAGTACGGGTGGCGGACGGGCACCGGGTCGTGGCCTCGGGTTCGTGGCGCTCCTCGGAGCCGGACGATGACGGCATGCGTCGGGCGGTGTTCGAGCATCCCGGCGGCCGCGCGCTGGCGCTGGCCAGCGGCCCCTGGGAGGAGGGGCGCAGCGAGACCGCCGATGGCGTGGAGGTGCGCACCCTGTTCCCGGCGGAACTGGAGGACGCGTTCGGCGCGACCTACCGCGAGAAGACCGTGGAATACCTCGAGCGCTTCAGCGACCGGATCGGGCCGTATGCCTTCGACAGCTTCACCGTGGCGGCCAGCCCGGCGCCGGTGGGGCTGGCCTTCTCCGGATTCACCCTGCTGGGTGAACGGGTCATCCCGCTGCCGTTCATCCCGCACACCTCGCTGGGGCACGAGGTGCTGCACAACTGGTGGGGCACCGGGGTGTACGCCGATCGCCGCCAGGGCAACTGGACCGAGGGTCTGACCACCTTCATGGCCGATTACCGGTTCGCCGAAGAACGCGGCGAGGCGCGCGACGAACGGGGCCAGTGGCTGCGTGACTACGCCGCCCTGCCGGCAGGCGAGGATTACCCGCATGGCGAGTTCGTCGGCGGCAATGCCGGGGCCGACCGCATCGCCGGGTATCACCGCGGGGCGATGCTGTGGCGGATGCTCGAGGACCGCATCGGCGAGGCGGCGCTGCACGCGGGGCTGGCCGACTTCTACGCCGAATACCGGCATCGCGAGGCCGGCTGGCCGGAGCTGATCGCGGCCGTGGACGCGGCGACCGAAGATGATCTGGAGCCGTTCTTCGAGCAGTGGATCGGCCGGGCCGGCGCGCCGCGCCTGGCGCTGGAGAACCCGGCCGCGCGTGAAGACGCCGACGGCTGGCGTGTGACCGCGCGGCTGGCACAGGCGGATACCGACCATCCCTGGCGGGTGCGCGTGCCGCTGGTGGTCGAGTTCGCGGAGGAGGACGGCCGGGAGACGCACTGGGTGGATCTGGAGGAGGCCGCCATCGAGCTGGAACTGGAACTGTCCACCGACGCGCGGCCCGCGCGCATCGCCGTGGACCCCGACTGGCGCGTGTTTCGCCACCTGGCGGCGGAGGAGTACCCGCGCATCCTGCGCGAGGCGGAGCTGGACCCGGCGACCCGGGTGATCCCCCTCGGCGGGGCCTCGCCCGCCGAGCTGGTGCCGTGGCTGGGACGGGTGCCGGAGACGGCGGACCCGGATACCGATCCCGATTCCGATTCCGGGGCGGGAGCCGAAGCACCGCGGGTGCTGCTGGGTTCGCGCGCGGCGGTCGCTGAATGGCTGAGCGAACGCGGACTGCCGACGCGCCCGCAGGAGGCGCATGTGGATACGGACGACCTGCCCGATGCCGGATCCGGTGTCGGGGCCCTGGCCTGGACCGTGCCCGAGACCGGTATCACGGTGATCGCGGCCGACTCGCCCGGCGAGCGGCGCGCACTGGCGGGCGCGCTGCGACACCGCGCGCAGGAGAGCTATCTGCTGCAGGACGATGGCGAGCTGGTGGCGCGCGGGCTGTGGCCGGTGCCGGGGCCCTGGCGGGCGCTGGCGGATTGAGCTCCCGGCCCGATCAGTACGGCAGGCGCTGGTGTTCGAAGTCGAACAGCCCGCCCGAGTCCTCGGGACCGAGGGCGTCCAGCACCTCCAGCAGTGCGCCGGTCGCGCGTTCCGGCGTCAGCACCTCGGGGGCGCGGGCGCGGTACGGCTCCGACAGCGGGGTCTCCACCGTGCCCGGCTGCAGCGCCGCCACCACCGCCCGGCGATGGCTGAAGCGCAGTTCCAGCGCCGTGGTGCGCACGATCTGGTTGAGCGCGGCCTTGGAGGCGCGATAGCTCAGCCAGCCGCCGGAGTGGTTGTCGGCGATGGAGCCCACGCGCGCCGACAGCGTCGCCAGCACCGCCTTGCGGTCCTTCGGCAGCAGCCCCACAAAGTGCTTGAAGATCAGCGCCGGGCCGATGGCGTTGACCGCGAAGGCCTGCGCCATCACCGCCGGATCGAGCTCGCGCAGGCGTTTCTCCGGCCGATGGCCGTCGATGGTGAGCACCCCGGTGGCGTCGATGATCAGGTCCCAGTCGGGCGCCTGCTCCGCCAGCCACGCGGCCGCGTGGCGGATGCTGTCCTCGTCGGTGAGCTCCAGCGGCGGGTCGGTGGAGCGCCCCAGCGCCACGACCTGCGCGCAGTTCGGGTCGTTCTCCAGATGGGTGACGAAGGCGCGGCCGAGGCCGCCGGTGGCGCCGATCACCACGGCGCGGAAGGGGTGTGCGAGCGAGTCCATGCGGGTGTGACCATCGCGGGCGGGAAACGATCCCCGCGTCGTGTATGCTGTGCGCACAGGCGTACTGACCCATGATCGCAGCCCGGACCGCGCGCGCATGAACTTCCTCCACACTCTCGGCCACGCCGCCCGCAACCTGGCCCCCATCGTGATCGTGGTGGTGGTGTTCCAGATGTTCGTGCTGCAGACGGTGCCCGAGGGCGTGCTGTCCATGGCCATCGGTCTGGTGATCGTGGTCTTCGGGGTGGCGCTGTTCCTGCAGGGGCTGGAGATGGGGATCTTCCCCATCGGCAAGAACCTCTCCAACGCGCTGGCGCGGCGCGGCTCGCTGATCCTGCTGATGGCCTTCGGCTTTACCCTGGGCTTTGCCACGGTGATCGCGGAGCCGGCGCTGATCGCCGTGGCGGAACAGGCGGAGACCATCTCCGAGGGGCACATCCAGGGCTTCATCCTGCGCCTGATCGTGGCGCTGTCGGTGGGTGCGGTGGTGGCGCTGGGCATCCTGCGCACGGTGCTGGGGCATCCGCTGCACTGGTACATCCTCACCGGCTACGTACTGGTGGTGCTGGTCACCTTCTTCGCGCCCGAGGAGATCGTGGGCCTGGCCTACGACTCCGGCGGCGTCACCACCAACATCGTGACCGTGCCGCTGGTGGCCGCGCTGGGGCTGGGGCTGGCCGCGTCGCTGGCCGGGCGCAACCCGCTGCGCGACGGTTTCGGCCTGGTGGCGCTGGCGGTGATGGTGCCGATGATCACGGTGCAGCTCTACGGCATCGTGGTGTTCGCCGGGGCCGACATCGACGGCCCGGCACCCGGCGCCGGCGACGGAGCGGCCATGGATACCGACACGGATCTGCCCGGGGCGGGCGAGGAACGCCACTTCCTCAGCGCCATGGGCATGGACCTGCTGCTGATGCTGCGCGACGTCGCGCCCATCATCGGCGTGATCGTGGTGTTCCAGTATTTCGTGCTGCGCAAGCACATCCCCTATCTGCCGCGGGTGCTCTTCGGCTTCGCCCTGGTGGTGTTCGGCCTGTATGCCTTCGTGGTCGGGCTCAAGCTGGGCCTGTTCCCGATCGGCGAGAGCATGGCCGAGCAGCTGATCGCCAACGACCGGTTCGTGTGGGTGTACCTGTTCGCCTTCGCCATCGGCTTTGCGACCACCATGGCGGAACCCGCGCTGATCGCCATCGGCCAGAAGGCGGAGGAAGCGGCCAAGGGCTCGCTGAAGGGCAGCGCCATCCGCATCCTGGTGGCGCTGGGGGTGGCCGTGGGCATCACCATCGGGGTGCACCGCATCCTCAGCGGGGACTCCATCCACCTGTACATCATGGCCGGGTATGTCCTGGTCATCGTGCTGACCATCCTCGCACCCAAGGACATCGTGGCGCTGGCATTCGACCTCGGCGGGGTGACCACCTCGGAGGTGACCGTGCCGCTGGTGACGGCGCTGGGGATCGGGCTGGCGACGCATCTGGAGGGGCGCAACGTGCTGATCGACGGCTTCGGTCTGATCGCGTTCGCATCCATCTTCCCCATCGTGACCGTGATGCTCTATGCCATCGTGGTCGATCTTTACGAACGCTTGATCCGCAAGGACAGGAGGGACACGGCATGAGATTCTCGGCCCTGGTGGCGGTGCTGCCCGACGAACTGGAACAGAAGGCCGTGGATGCGGCGCGCGAGGCCGGTGCCGCCGGCGTGACCATCATGGATGCGCGCGGCATCGGCGCGGAGGTGCGCAAGACCTTCCTCGGCATGACCTACGAGGGCAGCCAGTCGGTGCTGCTGTGGATTCTGGAGAAGCGCCTCGCGCTGACGGTGCTGAAATCACTGTTCCGCGAGCTTGGGCTGGACGAAGACCCGCGCGGGGTGGCCTTCATCACCGACATCTCGCATCTGGCGGGCATTGACCGGAGGCAGATCGACCGCTTCGAGGAACAGGTCAAGGACGAAATCTGACCCCAACTCCGACCGGAGGGAGACTTCATGCTGGTTCGCGACATCCTGACCGAGAAAGTCATCACCGTGGCCCCGCTGGCCCCGCTGCGCGAGGCCATGCAGCTGATGCGCGACAACAACGTGCGCTCGCTGGTGGTGGACAAGCAGCACCCGCACGATGCCTACGGCATCATCACCTACACCACCATCCTCAAGACCATCGTGGCCGAAGAGGGCGACATCGATCTGGCCAACGTGTACGACGTCGCCACCAAGCCGGTGATCACCGTGCCCGCGGAGATGGACGTCAAATACGTGGCGCGGATGATGGTCAACATGGACGTGCGCCGCCTGGTGGTGCTGGAGGGCAACCAGCTGGAGGGCATCGTCACCACCAGCGACATCGTGGGCTCGATCCTCGGCATGCTGGACGAGGTCTGAACCGGGTGGTCAATCCCGTGCCTCTGGATATCCCGCAGGGTCTCGCGCGGCTCGAGCTGCTTGACGCCGCGATCGAGGACACCGCGCACAGCGTGCTGATCACCGACGCGGATCTCGAAGCGGGGCCGCGCATCGTCTACGTGAACCGCGGCTTCGAGCAGATGACCGGCTACCGCCGGGACGAGGTCCTCGGCCTGACGCCGCGCATCCTGCAGGGGCCGAAGACCTCGCGCGCGGTGCTGGATGACCTGAAGGTGACCCTGGAGCGCGGCGAGGGCTTTGACGCCGAGACCATCAACTACCGCAAGGATGGCGAGCCCTACAGCGTGCGCTGGCATATCTCGCCGATGCGGGTGCCCGAAAACAGCCCGAGCATTACCCATTACGTCTCGGTGCAGCGCGACGTGACCGAGGATCGCCGTCGCGAGGAGCAGCTGCGGCTGCTGTCCGCCGCGCTGGAGGCCTCCGGGGACCCGGTGATGATCACCGACCCCGAGGGCGTGATCGTGTTCGCCAACACGGCCTTCCTGGATCTCAGCGGCTTCGATGCCGACAGCGTCATCGGCGCGACACCGGCGCTGTTCAAGTCGGACGAGCACGACGATGATTATTTCGCCGCCATGTGGCAGCAGCTCCGCCGGGGCGAGACCTTTCGCGGCGAGTTCGTGAACCGGCGGCCCGACGGCGAGAAGGTCAATCTGGAGCAGACCATCACCCCGATCCGCGATGACTGCGGCGAGATCACGCATTTCGTGGCCTTCGGCAAGGACGTGACCGAACGCGTGCGCATGGAGGATGAAGTGCGGCGTCTGGCCGAGACCGACTGGCTGACCGGGCTGGCCAACCGGCTGACCCTGGGCCGTCGCCTGGAGGCAGAGCTGGAGAGGTGCGAGCGATACGAACGGCCGATGGCCGTGATCATGTTCGACATCGACCACTTCAAGGCGGTGAACGACGAACACGGCCACGACGCCGGTGATGTGGTGCTCAAGGCGGTGGCCCGCACGGTGGGTGAGCAGCTGCGCGAGCAGGACACGCTGGGACGCTGGGGCGGGGAGGAATTCCTGATCGTGCTGCCGGAGACGGACGGCGAGGGTGCCGCCGCGGCGGCGGAGAAACTGCGCCGTTCGATCGCGGAGATGGAGGTTCCGGATGCGCCGGCGGTGACCGCCAGTTTCGGGGTGACCGAGCGGCAGCCGGGCGACACGCCGCGCGCGATCACGCGGCGGGTCGATCAGGCGATGTACCAGGCCAAGGAGGGCGGACGCGACCGCGTCGTCCTCCTGTAATGGCCCCTTCCTGACGGCCCCGTGCCCCGGTGCCCCGAGGCGCGAGGCGGGTATCAGGCCTTGCGGCGCAGGACCCAGATCTCCAGCAGCGCCCATTCCTCGCCCGGATAGTTTTCCTGCTCCAGCTCGGACATGCGGCGGTGACGGCTGGCGGTGCTGCCCACGAACTCGAAGCGGTCCAGCAGCATGCGCTTGGTCTCGTCGGCCTTCTCCAGCGCGAAGGGGTTGAGGAAGTTTACCAGCAGGTAGCCCTCGCCCTCGCCGCGGCGGAACGCATCCAGCAGCGACGCGATGGCCGGCGGATCCAGGTACACCAGCGACGCGGTGGACAGCAGGATGTCGGCCTCTTCCAGCGACTTCTCGATCGCGTCGCGGGTTTCCGCGGGCGGGTTGTTCAGGTCGGCCGCGTGGGTGTCGTCGAACAGGCCGGCGCGCTGACCGTAGGCCAGGGCGTTCTCGGAGATGTCGATGCCGGTGGTGTGCATCGGCAGGCGGCGCGGCTTGCTGATGGTGTTGCAGACCGTCTCCGAGGCCCAGTTCTCGCGGATCTCGTCCACGGTCATGTTGTGCACCGCCGCCATCGTGGTGTTGCCGAAGCAGCAGGCCAGGTCGACGTAGTTCAGGGTGCGGCCGTCGGCGGCCTGCTGCTCGGCCCACGGCAGGATGAGCCGGTCGAAGGTCTGGCGGTTGAAGTCGTCGGAGATGTAGTCCAGCGCATCGATGATGCGCTCCTTGAACGGCACCGGCGTCTCGGCGACGTAGATGTCGTCAAAATGCTGTTTCTTCTCCTCGGTCTTCACTTCGGACTGGCTCATCGGGGCAAACCCTCATCATTGGAAAGCACACCAGTCTCCGGCCAAGCCACCCGACCGTCAAGCAAACACCCCCCGATCGGCCCCGCACCCGGCCGGTAGGAGGCCGGCCCCCCGGCCGATTCGGCGTCCGGGCAATCTCCTGTGCCGGATCGGCCAGAGGCTGGCCTCCTACGGCACCCGGCCGTGGCGGATCGGCCAGGGGGCTGGCCTCCCACGCCACCCGGTCCGTAGGAGGCCGGCCCTCCGGCCGATTCGGCGTCCGGCCGATCTCCTGCGCCCGATCGGCCAG